>JBFMDG010000731.1:0-3863 GCA_040754135.1 Verrucomicrobiota bacterium | reverse complement strand
TGGGCCCATGATCGGACAAGAGGCCGGCTCGATCGATGCCGTCACGATGGTGGACGAAAACGGCGAGCGTTATCTGATCTGGAAAGAAGATGGCAACAGTCGCCAGCGCCCCACACCGATCTGGGCGCAAAAACTCTCACCCGACGGCTTGAAATTGATCGGAGAAATGAAAGAGCTCATCCGCAACGATCAACCATGGGAAGGGAATCTGGTGGAAGGTCCGTTTCTCCTGCGCCGCGGCGATTGGTTTTACATGTTTTACTCGGGCAACGCCTGTTGTGGACGCGGATGCAATTACGGGCTCGGGGTTGCGCGCGCCAAAAAACTCCTCGGCCCATGGGAGAAGTACCCTCGCAATCCTTTGCTGGTCGGGAATGAGATTTGGAAATGCCCCGGCCACGGAAGCATTGTCACCGATGAACGCGGGCGCGATTACCTGCTTTACCACGCCTATCACGCGCAAGATTTTGTTTACGTCGGGCGCCAGGCTCTGCTGGACGAGGTGGAATGGAACGCGGAAGGCTGGCCTTCCATCAATCAAGGCAAAGGCCCGAGCATTCGCGCCCTTTCGCCCGCGCAAGCATTCACGCGCAACCCCGAACATTATTTTCACGATGAATTTGAAAAACAGGATTTGCATCCCGCCTGGCAATGGCCGCAACACAATGAACCCATCGCGCGGATCAATTCCACCGCGGGGCAGCTTCACCTTTCGCCACGCCCGGAACGCGCCAAAGATCTCCATGGCGCCGCCCTCGCCGTCAAAACCACCGTCGGTGATTACGTCGCCACGACCCTCGTCGATGTGCATCAATTGCCTCCGGGTGGATTCGCCGGCCTTTCCGCTTTTGGCGACATGGAAAATGCCCTCGGCATCTCCGCCGGCGCGCATGAATTGGTCTTGTGGCGGCGGCAAAAAGGGAAAACGGAAAATGTCGCGTTGGCGCCGGTCAATGCCGCAGCGGGAATGCATTTGAAAATGTCCGCAGCCCAGGGGCACCTGTTCCGATTTTCCTACAGCGTCAACGGCCGCGATTGGATCGCGCTCGGCGGCGAAATGGATCTGGATGGCGCTTATCTCCCGCCATGGGACCGCGGAGTGCGCGTGGCCCTCACCGCCGGCGGCATCGAAAATGTGAACGCCCGTTTCGATTGGCTGCATTTGGTGCCGCTCACCCGATAACGAAAAACCCGTCAGTCGCGATGTATGGCTTCCAATGCGCGGCGACATGCGCAATTCACTTTCCAAAGTGCGTGTGCGCAGCCCATGCCGACGCTGCCATTCTGGGTTTCCAGCCGTTTCATGCGATGGCAACAACATGCCGGCTAACATGGCGATGAAGGCTATGACGACCAGCAATTCAATGAGCGTTAGCGCGAATGAATTCGTTTGTCGCGATGAAGCATGAATCGAAGCGCGTTGATTTTCATGCCGGCTGAGTGAAAGGAACATCACAAGCAAACGGAACTGCGACGCGGCCTTTCGCGGCTTCCAGAAACACCTGATGTCCATCGGAACCAAAAATTTCTTGGCGAGACGCGAAAGGAATGTTTGTGGCGCGATCGTGGTTGCGCAGGCGCCACACCAGCGCGTTACGACGCCCACCGGCGATTAACACTCGCTGATCCAAACGAGAGAACCCACGGCGACGCGATCAAAGAGCGGCATTAGATCTTGCGCGGCCAGATGAATGCAGCCGTGGGATGCTGGACGGCCGAGCGATGGTTCATCCGCCAAACCATGGATGTAAATGTAACGCGCGAAGGTATCGACATCCCCGCCGCGATTCCGCCCGGCTTCGAGTCCTTCCAGCCAAAGAATGCGGTGCGCGATCGGCGCCTGCGGCATGCCTTGCCAGGTGAGGCCGACTGGCGAGCGGCTTCGAAAAACGGTTCCCACTGGATAACCCGCCCCAATTTTCTGCGCGATCCGATGCAGGCCCAGCGGGGTGCAATTCGAGTTGGCGACCTGGCCGATTCCGAAACGCGAAGTGGAAATCAGGAATTCACGTTCGAAAAAGTACCGGGAACGTTCCGGGAAATAGCCGATCATGGTGACGTTGCCGCTCGGAGCAATGCGTCGAAACGACCGCATCCGTTGTTTGCGAATGTTGACCCAAAAAATATTGCGCGTAGGCCGGGTGTGAGTTTGGCGGCAGACGTTCCAAAATTGCGGCGGGAGCAACGGCGGCGCTTTTGGAGACGTTCCGGAAGTGAGGGAATGGAGCGGGCGATTCGGGGTCATAGGAGACCCACTCACGACACGGTGCGTTGCAGTTCAGCACCCGCCGGTTTCGTCAGTTTTTTCACGAGCACTTTCGAGTTGCGCCCGCTTTGGTCGTAGCGATCGCGCCGAGCCGGGGGGAGATCATCAGGAGATCCTTCGACGAACCCGCCTTTCGATTGAAAATAAGTGAACGCCTGAGTTGAGAGGGCAATCAATTCGTTCAATCCAAGTTCCCGAGCCTTGTTCTCGACGAAATGAATGAGCTTGCGGCCGATGCCCTGATTTTCATGGGACGGGCTGACATAGAGGCAGGCGAGTTCTCCCTGCTTTTGATCCGGGTAAACGTGCAAGGCCACACAGGCGACGGGATTCTTATCAATTTCGAAAATGTAATAATCGGAGAGTTGTTTCTCGATCGAAGAGCGGGTTCGTCGAGCCAGTTCGGCCGTCGCCACCGAAGTTTTCGTCAGGTTTAAAATGCTGCGAACATCCTTCTTCATGGCCCGGCGAATCTGCTGATATTCATTCGCGTAAATCAAAGTCCCGATGCCTTCATTGGAAAAAACTTCCGCCAACAGAGCTTCGTCAACCCGGCCATTGATGATGTGAACGCGTTGCACGCCCGTTTTGCATGCAGCAACCGCATGGGTGGCTTTGGAGAGCACTGAAGGAGAAAATTCCTGTTTGGCCTGGGTGAGCAGCACTTCCAGATCGCTGACCAGCAACTGGCGGATCACCTGTCCTTGACGCACGAGGCCATCTTCGGTGCTGATGAAAATCAATTTCAATGCTTTCAGGGCTTCGGCCACGGCCACGGCCACGCTGTCCGAATTGACGCGATACGTTTTGCCGTCGCCATCAAAGCCGAGCGGCGGCACCACCGGAATGATGCCTTGGGTGAGCAAGGTCTGAAGCAACTCGACATCGACCCGTTCCACTTTGCCGGTGAACAGATGATCGACGCCATGAAGGATGCCCAGCGGATGGGCAATGATGGCATTGGTGCAGGCCGCCCGAAGGTCGTTGGCCGAGAGGCCTTCCAAAATTTCATGTGTCAACCGGTTCGCAGCGGTCAAGGCCAGCTTCAGAGTGGCCTCGTCAGTGATGCCGCTGCCGTCCAGATTCGAGGGGGTCATTTGCTGGGCCTCGGCGAGCGCTTTGATTTGCGCGGCTGCGCCGTGCACCAGCACAACACGCACGTTGAGCGAGCGCAACACGGCGATATCCAGCAAAATATTGGCGAAATTCTCGTCGGTCACGATCGCGCCATCGACGCTGATGATGAACGTTTTCTCCCGGAAGCGCGGGATGTACTGGAGGATGCCTCGAAGGTCGGTGGGTTTCACGAAGGAATGAATCAAGCGCGCGCTGCGCCATTCGCGCCGCTCGGCCGGTGCACCAAAAGGACGACTGGAGTTGGATCTGACATTTCGACGCGCAATTAACTATTCAGTTTGGCCGCGGATTCAACTGTTTATTTTTTGGGGCGCGGAGGCGCACCGGACAAATTAAACAGAGCGTCATAATTAATTGCCTATGTAAGCAATCCGGTGTATGGTCCGTGCATGAAAGCACTGACTATCTCTGACACCGAAAACATGGTTATGGCGCTGCAGGATGAAATCCGCCGCAACGA
>JBFMDG010000730.1:0-3878 GCA_040754135.1 Verrucomicrobiota bacterium | reverse complement strand
CGAGATCGAATTCTTTGACCTGTTCCAATGCAGGATGACCGGCAGCTTTCAATTTCAAGTTGGTGGCGAAACCATCGCGCCGCACAAGCTTGAGCGGAATTTGCAGTTTTCCCGCAACGGACGTTTCCCATATTTTATTTTCCTTAGGTTCGATCCACACCGCACCCGATTCGACCGAACTGACGGCGAGAACGAATTGGCGCGTCAGCCGCGACTGAACCGGTTCGGTATTGAAATCGCCGATGTTCCAGGTGACCGATGCAGCGCGCGCTTCTCGAGTGATTTCGCTATTGCCGAGTGTCGCTTTGCCCACGATCCGGATTTGGCCAGCCCACCCGGCGGCATCGGGTTTGGCCACAAGAAGCAAAACGCCGGAATTGCTGCCCGCGATGATCTTTCCTCCCTCACACGTGACGCCCGCGGGCAAACCGTCGGCGCTCAAGTCAATCTCGCCGCCGAAACCATCGCGACGGAAGACGAGCACTTTGACCGGCAACGCTTCTCCGCGCCGCAGCAATGGGGTCCAAATGGGCACCTCGCGCGATTCGCGATTGACTGGCGGCGGAGCCATGGGCATGGCCACCATCCGGAAATCGGGAGCTTCCTTTCGGATGGCGAGCCGATAAACCAGGCGCGGGGTGTTTTGGGTGCGATTGAAGAGATCGCGGACTTCGATGCGATACGCACCGTCTTCTTTGGCCTCGAACCGCCACGCCGGATCGAGCGTCAAGGTTTTGAATTCGTTCCCGCCAATATTGGTGTCGAGATCGTTCGCTTCCTGCAGATCACTGGCGGCAATTTCGCCTTTGTCATTTTTGGTGATCCGCTGCACGAGCAAAAACGGATTGGTTGGCAGGCCAAGCCGATGGGAAAAAACCTCGATCCAATAGACGTCGCCTTTCTTAGCCTCGAACGTAAACCAATCCCGATCGTTCGCGGGATAAAACTGGCCGGCCACTTCGGCGGGAGCGGAAATTTTTTGCGCCGCCTCGGGTTTGTCATTGTCATTGCCCGATTGTTCGAGGGTGACGGCATCATTGGCGAACGTGATGAGGACCGGGTTCGATGCGCCTTCGGAAGTTTGCAGCCGGTATTCGAATCCGTCGATCGAGGCTTCCGCCGGACGGATGACCATTCCGGTATTCAGCAGATGCCGGGAATCGGACGGCAGTTCAATTTCCACTTCGAGCTGCTGCAATGGTTGGCCGTCGATGAGCACCTCATTGACAGCGGCGCCGCCAGGAAGATTGCGTCCGAACAAGGTGAATTTGCTTTTCGTTCCCGGAACTCCGGCCGGCGGGAAAATAAAATCAATGTGCGGTCCGCTCCGAACGGTCAGGCGGTAAAAATAATCGCCGCCGCCTTTGAACAGGAAATCGTGCACCTTCAAAAAATACGGGCCGTCCTCCGGCGCGGTGAAATCGAGCAAGCCGCCGAGACGATTTCGCGCGAGATCTTTGCCGGCTGCATTGAGGAGGAGAACGGACGCGTCCATGCGGGAATCGATGGTTTTGGCGAGGCACTCGATCAACACCCGCTGCCCTTGTTTCAAGGTAAGCTTGAAATAATCAACGGCGTTGGCATCCGCCCTTCCATTCAATGTTTTTTGCGCGGCCAGTTCGGCGGCCGTGGCCAGCGACTGGTGCGTGCCGGACTCGATCACCTCTTCCAACTCACCGGCCACAAACGCGCGTGGATTCGAAATGCCGAAACGGCCAATGACGCGGGCTTCATAAACTCCCGGAGCCACATTCGTCGAAATCGTCACCACGAACCGATTCGGTTCCGGCTGTTTGCTGGCCTCATTGAGTTTGGGTGTGGCAGAGATGCCCTCGTGCGAAAAAACCAATCCAGTGACGTGATCGAGGTCAGCGCCACTGACCGCGACCTCGACGCTTGTACCGATGCGGCCGCCTGCAGGAAAAACTGTCGTCAACCGAATATTCGGGAGTTGCGCGTGAAGGTCGCTCTGCACGATGACGATGGCGCAGAGGAGGAGCAATTTGAGAAACCTCACACAGATTCCAATTCGATCGATTGGCAGTAGCAAGTTTTCAGTAAGCGCGCAGAGCGTCACATGCGCTGTGGCGCTTTTGTGGCCGCACAAAAAATCCTGGGCGCCAGCTTCGATCCTGTTGCGGTTCATCCTCATGAAAATAATTCCTCAATCGGCTCCCCATAGGGCAGCACCGGATGCGGGCGACCGGAGTGATCGGCGTATTGGGCGGTCACATCCACGCCTAGATGCCTGTAAACCGTGGCCAGCACGTCCTGCGGCGTTTTTGGATTCGAAGCCGGTTCAGCGCCTTTGCTGTCCGAAGAACCGACCACGCGACCGCCTTGAATGCCACCGCCAGCGAGCGCAGCGCTGAACACATTCGGCCAATGATCGCGGCCCGCGTTCGCATTCACCTTGGGTGTGCGACCAAATTCGCCCCACGCCAGAACCAGGGTCGTGTCGAGCATTCCGCGTTGATCGAGATCCTCGATGAGCGCGCTGAAAGCCCGATCCCATCGCGGCAAAAATCCGTTGCGCATGGTGTCGAAGCCTTGCACGTGCGTGTCCCACCAGCGCAAATCGACGGTCACCAGCCGCACGCCCGCTTCCACGAGCCGGCGCGCCAGCAAAATGCGCTGACTCCACGCTGGCACACCGCAGCGATCGGGTGTCGGGGCTTTGAACTCGGGAATGAACCCATACCGTTCACGAATCGACTGCGGTTCGGCGTCGAGATCGAAAGCCTCGCGCGCCTCCTTGCCCGTGATCATGTCCCAGGCGCGTTGTTGAAATTGATCCGTCGCCTGCATCACTCCGCTGCTGTCCACGGCGCGGCGCAATCGATCCAATCCATGCAAAAGCTGGCGTCGATTTTCGAGACGATCGAGAGACACCCCGCCGGGCAATGAAATATTCGGAATGCTGAAAGGGCCGCCCCGGGCGGGATCGGCGATGGTTTCGAACGGATTGTACTTTTGCCCGAGATAGGCCGCGCCTGTGCCGGGGACGATTTTCGGAATCATCACATAAGCGGGAAGCCGCGGGTTCAAATGCTGGAACTGCTTCGCCACAATCGATCCGCAGCTCGGCATGATGTTGCCAGCCCCTTCCGGCGGGGCTTCGGGCGCCGATGGATAACCGGTGAAACAGATTTGATCCCCCGTGGAATGACCGGCGTCCTGATGATGCAGACTGCGAATGATCGACCATTTATGCATGATCCGCGCGCTCATCGGGAGCAAATCGCAAATCTGAATTCCCGGCACACTCGTGGACATCGCGCCGAACTCGCCCCGATACTCGATCGGCGCCTCCGGTTTCGGATCCCAGGTCTCATGCTGGCTCGGGCCGCCGCGCATCCAGAGAATGATGACCGATCGCTCGCGCTTGGGAGATTGCCCCTGCGCCGCCGCCCGGGCTTCAATGCGCAACAAATCGGCCAACGCAAATCCAGCCGTGCCCAGCAATCCAGCGGTCAGAAATCCCCGGCGATTGACCCGCATGAGCCGTCGAAATTCCGGACAGCCAAGCCGGGTCGGCATCGAATCTGGATCGGGCCGCAGAGAATTCATGAGCAGGCAAAACAACCAGCGCTCCGCTTGCGCAACCGTGTTGCGAAGCAGCTGAAGGCGGTTCGATGGCACTCGCACGAGGTCACGGCGGAAGACTCAATGGTTGAACAAGAACTCTTTCGTGCTGATGAGCGCCCAGATGATGTCTTCGTACGCCTGCCGTTTCGCCGCGGTGAGCTTATCCTTTTCGAGGTTCGCGGTTTTTTTCGTGAAGTATTCCCGCGCCAGTTTCAACTCCTCGGAATCAGGCGCGCGTGAAAAAGCCCACGCGTAAAGCTCGCGCACTTTGTCCTCCTCCGGCGTTTTGT
>JBFMDG010000729.1:0-3890 GCA_040754135.1 Verrucomicrobiota bacterium | reverse complement strand
AGCCTTATCCGGATTCGAGTTCATGGAAAGCAAAATGCGCGATCGGAAGCACGGCGGGTATTACTCGAAGGTCACGGATGATGGCGGTCGGAAAGATCCTCGAAAGCATGCGTATTTAAATGCATTCGCGTTGTATGGCTTGACGGCATATTACCGCGCCACAACCAATCGTGTGGCGCTGGAAGCGGCCAAGGAATTGTTCCGTGTGCTCGATCTCCGCGCTCATGACGCTGTGCATGGCGGTTACATGGAATTCTTCTACGATGATTGGAGACCGATTACCGATGCGCGTGAATCAGGATATGTGGGCGCGATTGGCCATAAGACCTACAACACGCATTTGCATTTGCTGGAAGCGTTTGCCGAGCTCTGCCGGGCCTGGCCTTCGGATCTGGTTCGGCAGCGTCTGCATGAACTGATGTTAATCAACAGCAGCACGGTTCGACATCCCGAGTTTAATCACAACATCGATGCCTGGCTGCCAGATTGGACGTTGGTTCAGGAACCGCGAAATCTTCGCGCCAGTTACGGTCATGACATCGAGTGCGTGTGGCTGGTTTTGGATGCGGCCCGGACGCTCAATGTCAAAGAAGGCATTTTAAAAAAATGGGCCGAGTCCCTTTGCGGCGCGAGCATCGCGTTTGGATATGATGCGCAGCATGGCGGTTTTTACAACGGAGGACCGCTCGGAAAACCGGCGGACGATTTGCGAAAAACCTGGTGGGTGCAGGCGGAGGCGCTCGTGGCCATGCTCGACCTGTTTCGACTCACTCGAGACCGGCGCTATTACGATCGATTTTTGCAGACACTCGATTTTGTAGAGAAATTTCAGGTCGCCAAAGAAGGGAGCTGGTGGGCCACACGTGCCGCGGACGGATCTCCCACGCAAGATCAGCAACGCAGTGCTCCGTGGCACGGCGCCTACCATGGAGGCCGGGCAATGATCTGGTGCGCTCGCTTGCTCGATGGAATGGCAGGAAAGAACGAGGCTACACCCCTAAAACTTTTCTGAGCGCCAACAAACAACGGGTGTTGACCTCTGGAGTTCCCACCGTGATGCGGATCCATTCCGGCAACTGATAGCCTCCCATCGGGCGCGTGATCATTCCCAGCTTTTGCAGCTCCAGACAAACGCGTTGCCCATCGCCAACGCGGACGAGAACAAAATTGGCGGCCGAAGGCACATAAGGCAGGGAAAGTTTGCGGAATTCATTTTGCAGGAATTCGAGCCCGGCGCGGTTAATGGCACGAGTGCGGGCCAGATGCTCCCGGTCATCAAGCGCGGCGAGCGCGGCCACCTGGGCGAGGGAATTGATGTTGAATGGCTGGCGAATCTTTTCGAGCGCGGCGATGAGATCGGGGTGCCCGATTCCGTAGCCGATCCGCAAACCGGCCAGGCCAAAGATTTTCGAAAACGTGCGCATCAAGAGCAGATTCGGTTTGTCCCCATTGCGAATCAGCGGAAGCAAATCCACCGGATCGTCGAGAAAATCGATGTAGGCTTCATCCATGGCCAACAGCACATTTGGCGGGATGTTATTGACCAGATCAATTACCTGCTGACGCGGCGCCAGCGTGCCGGTTGGATTGTTGGGGTTGGCCACAAAAACAATGCGCGTGTTCGGTGTCACTGCCCGCAGCATGGCCGGAAGATCATGACCGTATTCGCGTGCCGGAACAGAAATCAGCCTGGCGCCAAACAGCCGGGTCACAATTGGGTAAACGGCGAAACAATATTGTGAAGCGACGACATCGGAATTGGAATCAAGCAAAGCGTGGCCGATGAATTCGATGATTTCATTCGAGCCATTGCCGAGAATGAGGTGATGCGGTTCGAGGCCGAGTTTTTCAGCGAGTTGACGTTTTAAATAGAACGCATTGCCATCGGGATAAAGATGCAACTGGTCGAGCGCCTTGCGGATGGCTTGCAGCGCCAATGGCGATGGTCCGAGCGGATTTTCGTTGGAGGCCAATTTGACGATGTCCTCGGCGGGGAGCCCGAGTTCGCGCGCGACTTCTTCAATCGGCCGGCCCGGCTGATAAACCGGCAGAGAGTCCAGAGCTGGATTGAGAGGCAATGTTGAAGGCATTTTAGATCGATTTGAGGATGCGGTTAACGTCCACATGCTGCGCGATCAAGTCGCGGATGAGCGAAATCTTTTCCGTGTCATGCGGACGAGTCTTGACGATCAGGTCATGAACACGCGAAGCCACCTGATAAATGTCTTCGGGCGCGAGCAGGACGGGAAACGGCATCTCACTGATGAGACTGCTCAATCCTGGGCTGGGACGCAGGGTCCCGGTCAGAACAATTCCGGCCAGGCTTTCTTCTTTGCGCGCCAGCAGGGTTGTCGCGGCCGCGAGGATAATGTCTTCGCGATCGCTGGGAGTGATGAGGAGCACCCCGCGCCGAAAGGTGTTCATGGCATTGTGCACGTCCATCGCGCCTACCACGACTTCAGCCACGGCTTGATTAGTGCGTGTGGGGTGATTGAGCAATTCGGCGCTCAACTCTTCCCGGATCAAATCGAGCGTCGGCCGGGTGAGAATCGGCTGATGCGGAATGACGCCGAGCAGTTCGAGCCCCTTGCGTTTCAGACCACGGCGCGCGAATTCGGTGACATACTCTACTTTGTCAGGGAGGACCTTGTTCAAAATGACACCGATGATTTCGACGCCTTCCTTTTCGCAGAGGGCCTGGTTGAGACAGACTTCGTCGATCGGTTTTCCAATGCCCCCTTGCGTAACGATGATGACTTTGGCTTGGAGCAGTTTGGCCACGCGGGCATTGGAGAGATCGAATACCGAACCGACTCCCGCATGGCCTGAGCCTTCGCAAAGCACGAATTCCTTTTCCCATGCGACACGATCGAACGCTTGTTGGATCTTTCGAACGAGCGCGTCGTAATTGGAAGATTGCAGGTATTTCCGTGTAAAATCAGGCTCGACGGCGATCGGACTCATATCAACCAACGGACAATCGAGTTGATAAACACGATCCATCAGCACGGTGTCTTCGTCGATCTTCTGTTCGTCGATTTGAACAAAGCGCTGGCCGACGGGTTTGATGTAGCCGATGCGGCGGTAGAATTTTTGCAAGGCGGCTAACAGTCCGAGTGACGTGGTGGTCTTACCGTCGTTCTGGCGCGTGGCGGCAATAAATACACGGGGCGTGACGGAGTTCATGAAAAAAGGAAGATTCGGAGCTATTCCCCCAAGGGCCTATTCGCCCGGCAAGCTCTGCCCGGCCTCCGGATACAATTCGCGGTAAGCAATGGATTGAACGCCAACAATGGCGGCAACGCCGAGAATGTCATGCGCCGTTGAGCCGCGCGAAACGTCGGCAGCGGGGCGATCGAGGCCAAGCAGGATTTGGCCGTAAGCATTCCCTCGAGCGATGTGTTGCACGAGTTTGCTCCCGATATTTCCCGAATTCAGATCCGGGAATATCAAAACATTCGCCCGTCCGGCCACTTTGCTGTCCGGGACTTTGCGCGCGGCAATTTCCGGAACGAGCGCCGCATCGAGCTGCAATTCGCCGTCAAAATCAGCTTCAAGTAAAATCTGCTCGGCCTTTTGCTGAGCTCGCGCAGTGGCCGCTTGGATTTTTCCTATCGACGGGTGTGTGGCGCTGCCTTTAGTGGAATAGGAGAGCAAGGCGATCCGCGGAGGCACCCCTAACAATTGTCGCGCGAGCTGCGCGGTCGAAACGGCAATATCCGCGAGCTGTTCCACCGTCGGATCCGGAATGACGCCGCAGTCGGCCATGAACATGACCCCTTTCTCTCCAAAGCGGGAATCCTCGACCTCCATAATCATGCAACTGGAAGCGGTCGTAGTTTTGGGCGCCACTTTGATGATCTGGAATAGGGGGCGCAGGACACTGCCGG
>JBFMDG010000728.1:0-3892 GCA_040754135.1 Verrucomicrobiota bacterium | reverse complement strand
CCGTGTTCAAGACGCTTCAGCATTCATCCGACGCCAATGGACCAGCCAAGGCGCTGCGGGTCATAAACCCGGTCCGGAGCGCGGCTTTATAAGCCGCAGCGCGTGCTCGCGTTCAAGACGCTTCAGCATTCATCCGACGCGAATGGACCAGCCAAGGCGCAGTGGGTCCCCCGCGGTCCGAATCTGCCGAACACTTCATCTCCGGGCACGTTGCAACGGATCCCAAAATTCGGAGTTGATGACGGCGCGCGGCCCACCCGAAACAGGATCGACCGGAGGATTGATTTGTGCGCTCTTGCGTGCTTCCGAGTGCCCGTCATTGAACACCACCACGCCCGTGCCGAGATGACGGTTCGGATCGATGCCTTCGTAAGCGCGCGTCGTGCTCGTCTTCGGATCCATACAGGAGGTGGGCCACCACAAGCTGCTGCTCCACATGCCATCGGATTTCGGCATGCCATCGCCGATGACGACATTCTGGGCGGGATTGACGATGCGGGTGCGCTTGAACCAGGGGCGCGTTTGAAAACTGACGCCGTTAATGACCAGGTCATCGCCGGCGTATGGGTGGATGCCGAGAAAATAAGCATTCATGCCGTAACCGACATTGTGGCAATCAAATTTCCATTGCCAGCGAATGCCGTTGTCGAGCCGCCGTTGCTTCAGGCTGGCGCAACGAAAAAAATTCGAGTTGCCTTTCCCATAACCCACGATGGCGGTGCCCCACCAGTTGCTCAGCGACGGACCGGCATCCGCGGTGTTCAATCCGAGATTGCGATGCGCGGGAAAGGTGTCGTTGTTCTCGTCGGTGTAGAACTGCATGAACAGGCTGATCTGCCTGAGATTATTGAGGCAAACGATGCGTTCGCCTTTGCTTTTGGATTTGGCCAGCGCCGGGAGGAGCATGCCTGCCAGAATGGCGATGATGGCGATTACAACCAGCAATTCGATGAGCGTGAAAGCAAAGCAGGGGGCAGGGGAATGGCTGGAGGAAACGAACGATCGGGACGCATCCTGTATTTTCATAAGCCGGATCATTTCGGGTCATTCCCGAAACTGACACTCCCATTGATTAGACCGCCCGCTTCGCGCCGGCAAGCGGGATTATTCCTTCTGTTCCTTGACCGCTTCGGCCACGTTCGTCGGGTTTTCGCCGAGCAAAATCTCGATGGCCTTATCCAACTGCGGATCGCGTTCGGCGAGCCAGTCATCGGGAGTGAGCGGCACCCGCACGTCAGGTTGTTCGCCCAGGTTTTCCTGCGGCGTGCCATCGAGACGGTAGGAAGCGGACATCGGCATGCGTGCGCCGGTTCCATCCACCAGGCTCAAACCGTCGGTCCAAATCACGTAACCGGGCGTGGGCATGCCCACAAGTTTGGCCAGATTCCGGCAACGCGCGGCATAAGCAAAAATCTCCCCGTTGGAAAAGCTGTGTTCGTTGATCAGAACTATGAGCGGCCGGTCCCAGGCCCGGGCGGGCGAGGGGCGGATTTCGCCATCGCGCGGTTTGACATAACCGCGCGCTTTGCGGTCGAGCCAATCGATCAAGGTATCGGCGATGTAACCGCCATTGTTGAAGCGGACATCGATGATCATGGCGTCTTTGCCGAGCACATACTCGAACGCTTCACGCTCGAATTGGGTTTGGTTGCTCGATCCCATGCTCGGGATGTGGAGGTAACCGACTTTTCCTTCGCTGCGGCTTTTCACATATTCGCGGAGGCGCTCGATGCGATTTTTGTAAATCAAGTCCTTC
The DNA here is from genome assembly GCA_040754135.1 of Verrucomicrobiota bacterium. Taxonomy (GTDB): domain Bacteria; phylum Verrucomicrobiota; class Verrucomicrobiia; order Limisphaerales; family SIBE01; genus JBFMDG01. The sequence goes on along the minus strand of JBFMDG010000728.1, from coordinate 2,136 downwards.
CATTCATCCTGGGTGAGAATTTTGTAAGCCACAGTGCGGGCCCCTTCGCGGTCCGGAGTGCTGTTGACGAGAAATTCGAACTCGCGGTCCTGTTTATCGTTGATCAGGCGGAACAGTTTTTCGTTCAGGGCAACTTCCTCGCCGTTGATTTCGAGGATGAATTCGCCCTCGTGAATGGCGGTGCGGGAGTAAGATCCAGGCGCGCCCGGAGGCACTCGGTGCACTTTCAATCCCGGTCCGTTGTAGGAATAATCGAAGGTAAAGCCAAGATGCGGCGTGACCGAGCTGCTCGGCCCGCCCGAGGCCGCCGTCACCTCCGAATGCGAAGCGTCCAGTTCCCCCACCATCATTTGCAGCAGGGTGGCGAACTCCTCACGCGTTTCCACACTCTCGAGCAACGGCTCGTACCGCCGCCGGATCGCGTCCCAATCGCGCCCGTGAAAATTCGGATCGTAAAACCCACGATGATACGAGCGCCAGAATTGGGAAAATGCCGCCTGCCGTTCGGCGCGCAGATTCTGCTCCCAATCCGCCGTGAAACTCACTTTTTCATGCGACCCTTTCTCCTCGAGTTTCATGGTGTAGAGCTCGCCATTCCGAAAATAAAACGCTTTCTTGCCGTCTGGCGAAATGCGCAGCGACGATTTCCCGCCATCTGTGGTCATCCGTTTGATGTCCTTGCCGTCATACGAAACCGTCCACACATCTCCGTCGGAAAGAAACGCAATCAATCCTTCCGACGTGACAGTGAGATCCGCCCGCGGCACTTGCGATGAAACCTTGCGGATGCGGCTCCCGATGCCGGTAAAATCGATTTCGATCTGGACCGGCTCTTTCGGCTTTTCAAACTTCAAATCGGCATCGGCCACACGCGCCGGCTCTTTCGTCAGGGGCAGCAGGTACAGCCCATCGCCATCGCGATTGCTGTGGAAGAACAGGTATTTTCCGTCGGGCGACCAGGCTGGGTTGCTGTGATACGCGTTCAGGCTCGTGACATTGAACGGTTCGCTTCCTTCCTCGATCGACACGATCCAGATGTTCCAAGCCTGATTTTGGCCGCGACGGCTGTAAGCAATCCAGCGCGAGTCAGGCGACCAACGAAAATCCCCGCCTCCCATTCCATACCAATGCATGCCAGGCGCTCGAGCGACGCGCCGCAACGCGTGCGTATCCACGTCCATGATGAACAATCCGCCTTCAAAACCGGAGACCCAAAAGGTGAGATACTTTTGATCCGGCGAAAGCGTCGGATGGGTCACATCATCCGGGCGGTCCCAAAGCGATTTCACTTTCAACGTGTCGATCTCGACCTCGTAGAGGCGCGTGTTGAATTCGCGGTCCGAGGTGAAATAAAGCTTCTTTCCATCGGGCGACCAGATGAAATCGGAATCGTCTCCTGCCCAATCGGTCAATCGCCGCGCAATTTCCGCGCGCCGGCCCGCAATGCCCTTAGGTTTATCAATGGCCACGGTCCAGATGTCGCCGCGCAATCCGAACGCGAACGTTTTGCCATCGGGCGAAGGTTCGGCTTCGGTGACGCCGGTGCTCAGTTTTTCGCGGCGCCGCGTGTTGAGCTTTTCGTCTTCGGACGCAAAAATCTCGATGCGTTGCGGTTTGTCTTTGCCGGATTTGAGCAGCCAAAGGTCGTGCTCATATTCGAAGGCGATATCGCCGCTGCGCGCGGCGATGGTGGGACAACGAACCGATCCGCCGGTAAAAGTGGTGAGCTGTTGGCGCGTCCCCTCGAGATCGAGCAGCCAGAGATTCGGCGTGCGTTGAGGGTTGTCTTGAATTTTGCACGGTTCTTCCTCGAGACGGCTCGAAGAGGGTGTCTTTTCCCCCACAGTCACGGTGAGCAATCGTTTTCCATCGGGCATCCAGCGGGTCCAGAGGTGCTGGAATTCATTTTCGGTGAGCGGCTGGCGCTGGCCCGTTTCGAGACTGAGCATCCAGATTTGAGCCGCGGCCGATCCGGTGTAGCGCGGGCGTGTCCAATGAAATCCATTGCGTCCGTAAACGACTTTTTTTCCGTCGGGCGAATAGTTTGCGAAATTGAGAGTGGCATAATCCTCGGCCAGTTTGCGCAGTCCAAGCGTGTTCACATCCAGCGCAAACAAGGTGTAATTCGGCGTATCA
>JBFMDG010000727.1:0-3892 GCA_040754135.1 Verrucomicrobiota bacterium | reverse complement strand
CCAGCCAGCGCCGCGGCGTCTGCGCGAAGCATTCCAATAAAAGCGCTCCGGCAATTCCGCCGAGCAGTATCAAGCTTGAATAACTTTTTCCCGGCGCATGATAGGCCTCTTCATGAACGGAGATGTTCCCGCCGAAAGCAGGAATGAACAGGTCAGCCAGAATCAAAGCCACGCCGCGATACAATGCCAGCCCGCCCAGCGTGAGGATGATCGCCGGAATTCGCAAACGCCGGATGAGCCAGCCATTCATCATCGAGAGCAGCCAGGCGGTGAGCATGCAAGCGGCAAAGGCGGCCACCGGCGGTTGCTTGTGATGCACAAGAATGCCGAACACCGTCCCGGCAACGACAATGATCGAGGCAATGGAAAGATCGATCGCGCCCGTAAAAATAATTCCAGTCAATCCGAGTCCGGCGAGAATGATCGGCGCGACGTTGCTCGATGAGCGCGCCAGGACATCGACGAACGAGCTGCCATCTTTCAGCAGGACGGCGATGGCCGCGAGGAAGAAGACATTGCCAATGACCAGGAACATCAGTCTTTGGCGCAGGTAAGGGGATAAATGCGATGCCCTCATTTGGAAACAGATTCAGTCAGTCCGGAAGCCGCCAGCAGAACTTTTTCCTGGGTCATCTCCATGCCTTTGAGTTCGGTGACGATGGTGCCGCGCGCCATGACCAGAACGCGGTCGCTCATGCCCAGCACCTCCGGCAAATCGCTCGAGATCAGGAGCAATCCTTTGCCCTGCGCCGCGAGCCGATCCATCAGCGCGTGGATTTCAGCTTTCGCGCCGACATCCACGCCGCGGGTCGGTTCATCGAGAAGGATCACTTGCGGATCGCGTTCGAGCCAGCGGCCCAGCAATGCCTTCTGCTGATTGCCCCCGCTTAATGTGCCCACGGGCTGTTTCGGTCCGGTGGCCCGAATGCAAAACGCTTCCAGCGCATGACGCACGCGATCCGATTCGGCCTGGCGCCGTATCAGTCCCGCGCGCGTCAACAAATCGTTGAATCCAATGCTGATTGAGTCGGCGGTGGAATGTTCCAGCACGAGGCCCTGGCGTTTGCGTTCTTCCGGGAGGTAAACCAGGCCGGCTTGAAGCGCTTCATGCGGCGAGCGTGGCGACCAATTCTTCCCGCGCAGCCTCATCCAGCCCGAGCCGGTAGGATAAAGACCGAAGATCGCGCGCGCCACTTCCGATCGCCCCGCTCCAACCAGCCCGGCCAGGCCGACGATTTCTCCCGCGTGCAGGGTGAACGACACGTCGTGAAACATTCCAGGACAATTCAACCGCTCGATTTCCAACAACAATTCCCCCGGTTCCTGCGGCCGGGCATGCGGATACACCTGCTCCAAAGGCCGGCCCACCATTTCGCGGACGAGTTGATCAACCCCGGCTTCGCGCGTGGGCAAAACACAACGCAACTCACCGTCGCGCAAAACAGCCACGCGATCGGTCAATTGCAAAACCTCGTCCAGTCGATGTGAGACATAGAGAATGGCGACGCCTTCGGCACGGAGGCGGCGCAGATGAGCCATGAGCCGTTGCGTATCGGCTTCGCTCAGGCTGGCGGTCGGTTCATCGAGAATCAAAAGGCGCGATTCACGGGAGAGCGCGCGCACGATGGCGATCTCCTGTTTTTGCGCAGAACTCAAGGAATGAAACGGGCGCTGCGGATCGATCTTGAGCTCGAAGCGGGCGAGTTGCGCGCGCGCCCGATCCTGCACGGCATTCCAATCAACACCTCCCCAGGAAAGGCGAGGCCACGATTCGCCGAGCAAAAGATTTTCCGCAACGGAAAGGTGACCGAAGTAAGCGAGTTCCTGGTGGATGGTGGCAATGCCGGCGGCGAGGGCTTGGCGCGGCGAATGGAAGCGGATGGGATCGCCTTTCCAGAAGATCTGGCCGCGGTCTGGCGGGAAGACGCCGCTGAGGATTTTGATGAGCGTCGATTTCCCGGCGCCATTTTCCCCGACGAGCCCGAGGATTTCGCCGGCCAAAAGTTCGAGGCTGAGCGGTTTCAGCGCATGAACTCCGGCGAACGATTTCTCGACCGACTCAAGTTTCAAAACCGGCGTGGACACAGCGCGAGCTTACGGAGAGTGTCCCATCGGGTCGATAAGATTTGAGCGAGGAGTGGCGCGCATGATGCGCGCGCGGCGCTGTGAATCTGAGCCGGCGGAAAGCGGGCCAAAATTACAAACTTGTAATGCTCGCGAAAGATTCGCGTCAGAGCGGGGTGGGACGATCGGTTCGGTAAAAATGAATGAACTGACCCTCTTACAGCTTATGAACGCACGAACAAACCTTCCGACTCCACGGCGCGTGGCGCTGCTCGGAGTGGCCGCGTTTTTGGTGGCTTCCAGCGTGGCCTTTTCCAAATTGGGCGAAGCCAAAAAGGAACCCCGCTTTACTCCAGTCAAACTCGAAGTCAACGACGATCCCATTCAGCGGGATGGGCGCTTCACCACGAGCTTTTCCCCGGTGGTGAAAAAGGTGGCCCCGAGTGTGGTCAAAGTGTTCACCACCACAAAACCGAAACGGGTTTCCGGCCCGTCGATGCCCGGCTGGCCGTTTGACGATCCCATGTTCCGCCGATTTTTCGGCGATCCTTTCGGCGGTCAATCCCCACAATTCCGAACGCCGCGCCAGCATGGTCTCGGCTCGGGCGTGATCGTTTCCGAAGACGGTTACATTCTCACGAACAGCCACGTCGTTGAAAATGCCGATGAAGTCAAAGTCGCCCTGACCAGCGGCGAAGAGTATGACGCCAAGGTCGTGGGCACCGATCCGAAAACAGACATCGCCGTGTTGAAGATCGACGTCAAAGATCTGCCACACGCGACGCTCGGCGATAGCGAAAAGATCGAAGTGGGCGATCTGGTGCTGGCGGTTGGCAATCCGTTCGGGATTGGCCAGACCGTGACGATGGGAATGATCAGTGCCACCGGTCGCGGCGCGATTGGTTTGGATTATGAGGATTTCATCCAGACCGATGCGGCCATCAATCCGGGCAATTCCGGCGGCGCGTTGGTCGATGCCGAAGGCCGTTTGATTGGAATCAACACAGCCATTCTGAGCAGGACTGGCGGCAATCACGGCATCGGTTTCGCCGTGCCGATCAACCTCGCCCGTTCCGTCATGGAAAGTCTCGTGAAAGAAGGCCGCGTGGTGCGCGGATTCATGGGGGTGAATATCCAGGATCTCACTCCCACACTCGCCCAGGAGTTCAATGTCGATGAAACGCATGGCGCCCTCGTGGCCGAGGTCACACCGCGCAGTCCGGCGGAAAAAGCCGGCCTCAAGAGCGGCGATGTCATTGTCGAGTTCAATGGCAAATCGGTGCGTGACAGCCGGACATTGAAACTGCAGGTCGCGCAAACGCCGCCCGGAGAAAAGGTGCCGGTGAAAGTGTTGCGCGAGGGACGCACTAAAACGCTCGAAGTGGTGTTGAAGGAATTTCCCAGCGATCAAGCGCTGGCCAAATCGCGATCGAATGATCGCGATGCCGAGGAACAATTGAAAGGCGTGACGGTAACGGACATTGATCCGGCGGCGCGCCGTCAATTCGGGTTGCCCCGTGAGTTGCAAGGGGCGTTGGTGACGCAAGTGAAACCTGACTCGGCCGCGTTTGAAGCCGGTTTGCGGGAAGGCGATGTCATAACGGAAATCAATCGCCGGCCCGTGACGAGCGCGGAAGAGGCGCTCGAACTCAGCGAACAAGCCAAGGGCGATCGGTTCTTGCTTCGGGTTTGGAGCCGGGGAGGCAATCGCTACGTGGTTGTGGACGAATCCAACAAAGCGGGTTGAGTTCTCCGCAATCGCAGGCCAGACCTCCGGGGCGTGGCACAGCGCCCCGGAGGTTTTTTGTATTTCATGGGTGCGCCGGGC
>JBFMDG010000726.1:0-3897 GCA_040754135.1 Verrucomicrobiota bacterium | reverse complement strand
ATTGCAGCGCGACGCTGACTCGGTATTCGCCGGGTGTGGCCGGAGCGGGCACCGCCACCTGTTCATCCTTCGAACGCGCCGGCGTCGCGGATTGCGCCGGAGCATTGGTGTTGGCGGCCAAAGCTGATGGACACGGCACGAGATACTGCACGGTATCGGAATACCCTGGAAACAACGCGCGACGATAGCGGACGCCGACCATTTCCCAAAGATTATGGCGATCGATGAGATTCCCGTGTTGATCGACCGGTTCGGCTTTGAAGAGGAACGACCCGGGCTCGATAAAATTCTTTTCGTCGCGCTTTCCGGACGAATAAATCTCCCGGCCGGTTGGATCGGTGACGCGCACTTCCAGCCAGCTTTGAATGATATCGAGCGGACCGGTGGGGAAATCGTGGCCCACTTTATTGGACGCCATGATGACACGCAGCGGAATGTTCTCGCCTGGTGCGACGGTTTCCGGCGCCACGACCGTGAGCTTGACAATCGGGCCTTCCGCCCATTTGTCGCGAATTTCCGGAACATCATATTTGCCCTGCAACCATTGCTCGGTGAGGCGCACTTGTTCCTCCCATCCTTTCAATTTGTCTTTGAGCGCGATGGGCATGAGTTGATTTGAGGCGATGAACCGATGGCTTCGGTGTTTCGAATCGGCGGGACTGCGATTGTAGTCGCTGGCATCGCCGGCGGCCGGATCGGTGGACTGCACGAGCGGCATGTGGCATTCGCGGCATTCCAGAGTTTTGCGCGGATCGCCTTTCTGATTCCAATGACTCGCCGCCCAGTTGTCGTATTGATTTTGCAATTGAACCCAGCCCACGCGATTCACCTCCTGATCGATGAATTGCTTGTGGCACGCGGCGCAATATTCCGGCTTTTTAAAAGCTCGTTTGGAAAGTTTGTTGTGTTCCGACGGGTAGGTGCGAATCAGAAAATCGCGCGCCAGTTTCCCAGGACCGGCTTCCGCCCATTGCCACAAATATTCCTGCGGCTGTGTGATCGTGTAATTTGCGTTCCCTTTCACGTCCGTCTCACGAATGGCGTGGCAGGACAGGCAGGAAACCCCTTCCTGATAACCGTGCAGCCCCGTCAGGTTTTCCGTGAAAATATTTTTCGTGCCGGAGAAAAGTGAAATCGGATCGTGACAACCACCGCAATAGCGAGTGGATTCGGGCCCGTTCTGCTTGGCCATCACTTCCTGAATTCCCTGAAAGACCGTATCCATCGCCGCATAACGATGCGCGCTCGGTTCCCATTCCTCGACAATCTGTTCATGGCAACCCGCCGTGCCGCACGATTTCGAACCCGCCAATGATCGGGCATCAAACGCGCCGCCTGTGTCGGTGCGCGCCAGGCTCGGTGCGAATGGCCGGTTGGTTCCGTAAAGGAAACTGTAGTCCGGCGGAAACTGGTTTTCATACCGGGCGCCGGAATAAATAAAGGTCAGCGCCGCAGTGCCCAGAAGAGCAAGCCCGGCTACCATAACCGTCCGCACAAAATAAACGCGCGCCGCCGGAAAAACTTCCGACTTTGCCGCGCGCCACAACGCGGAAAGCAAATGTGGCACGACCGCAACGAGCGTGACCAAAGTGGAAATCAAATGGGTTTGCCGCCAAAAAGCCGTCGTGCGGATTCCAAACAAGCCCTGCCATGTCACGACCACACCAGAGATGGAGCAGACGATCAACCCCAGCAACGCGAGGTAACCGAGGAGAACGACGTGAGAAAATGCATAACGCCGATAATCGAGAATGTGCGCGCCGCAATACCAGGCCAAGGGCATCAGTGTGACCGCTCCAACAATCGTGTGAAGAATCACGCTCCATTGCACGGCGGAGTGAAAAGGGGAGAGCGTAATGGCCAGGCCGGATACGGCTTCAAACAGGAGCGTGGCCATGGTGATCCGCGCGAGCGTCGAGGCCCATCCGGTTCGCAGACGCAGAGAAGCGCCAGGGTGAGTATTATTCATCGAGTCTTGCGTGGTTGCGCACGCTGGGTTCGGGTTTTTCCCGAGCCTAAGAGAGCGGCCTCGATGCGGCTTTGATGCAAGTCAAGCGGCCAACGCAGACAACACGGGCGAGGGAGATGCGCGGCGCAGTGGAATCACTGGAATCACTCGAAAACGAAATTGACACTGTGCCTCCGGTCAGCTAACCCCAAGGCCACTCGGAAGCGGATGGGCTGCGCAAGAGAAAGGCCAGCAGCGCATGGTCACGCACATTTCACTGGCAGTTCGGATCGCCGCGATTTTTTTCATGGCTGGCATCGGCATGGCCGCGTTGGCGCAAACCAATGCGCCTGTTGCCCCGCTCCATCTCTTCTCCACCCAACCGGTGCCATTGCGCACGCTATGGGAATCCGAAAAGGCGAGCCGGCTCAGCATTGCTCCCGAGGAGGCCGGTCAGAATCTCACGGTGAGTTTTAGCAGCACCAGCCGGGGCATGACTGCCGAGAACCCCTTCGATCGCTATCGCTGGATGAACGGCCGAGAAGCCCTCTGGATCAATGAAAGCGTTGAACGCGGCGGTGCGTATGGCTGGTTTGAAAGAACCGTGCTCGAACCGGAAATCATCCGTTTCAAAGGCATTTCAATGACCGGTTCGCTGGTGACCGCGATCAAACGCAAAAACCCGCTCTGCCTCCTCAACCCACTCGTGTTTGCGGTGAGTTGGTGAACGGGCAGTTCAATTTGAGCGCGTAGAATTTTGCTTCCCATTTTGACTGTCCGCACGTCAATGGATTTCGGCTGTGCTCAGATCATCGCCCGCCGCAAAGTTTTTGAGAGAAACGATACGGTTGTAAAACGATCCGGAGTGTCGGGCGGCGTGCGGCAGAAGGCAATGTTTCTACTGCCCTGAGACTCGAAAATACTGCTGCGGTCCGATGGAACTGTCGATCATCTGGAAAAATGGCTGTCCTGTGCCTGGGAATTCGCGCACGAATTGCCAGTCCCCGATCATAATGTTGGTCCGGCTGAAGATGCGATACAATGGTCCGGCAACCGTTTCGAACCGCAACTCCAGTTTTCCTTCCGTTGAAATCACGAGCTGAAGACGTGGCGCTGGCACTCCATCATCGTTTCGGATAGTCAGCACAGCTTGGGGAACGCTCAGGTAAGCGAACGGCGAGTCAAATAGTCGAAGGACTGCCGTCTCATTGAGCTCGTAAAGTGTATCACCTGCGACCGCCACAATTATGGACTTGGACGTCTCGCCTGGACCAAAACGAAGTGTGCCCGATTTGGCAACGAAATCCTCTCCGCTGAGAGCGGTGCCGGAGACCACTTGAAAAGGCAGGTCGATTGGGAATGGAGGCGCCGAACTCAAGGTGATTGTAAATGCAGCCGAAGTCAGGCCGGATTGACCTTCATCGACAGAGAGGTTGTTCAATCGAACTTCGGGAAAATCGTCGTTCAGGATTTCCAGCATCGAGGAGGTGGCAGGAATGCTGACCTGACCCGAGGAAAAGGTAATCCGAGCCGTCTCCGTCATTTCCGGCACGGTATCGTCCTGCACAGGGCGAAAACCAACCGTGCTCGATCCAGCCCTGAACAAGATGGAACTATTTAATCCAAAAAAATCCTGCGGTTGCGCGGTGATCGGAGTCAAGGTAAAGGCAACAACCAGGTCGGTTGGAGCTGGTGAACTCAAGTGAACGAATAACGGGCCAGGCGACCGCGCGCCCTCCGGGATTTGCAGATCGTCAAAAAGCAGCACAGGCGCTGGCAAAACTTGCAGGCTGATCCTGTCCTTCCATCGTGACGGGTCGTCGTCGGGTAAGGTCGATTCGATTTCAGCGGAGACCTCAAAGGTTCCTGCCTGAAGACCCTGCACCTGGAGTTGAATATTGGTTCCCGAAAGGCCGCCAACCTGTCCCAAGGAGATGACCAAATTGCCC
>JBFMDG010000725.1:0-3913 GCA_040754135.1 Verrucomicrobiota bacterium | reverse complement strand
CCGCGCTCCGGCTCCGGACCGCGGCTCTACGAGCCGCAGCGGCTTCACTGTCTGCAATACGCCCAACTATGATTTGCGAGCCTCATGACTGCCCAACGCGCTGCGGGTCTCAGACCCGCGCTCCGGCTCCGGACCGCGGCGCTTCGAGCCGCCAGGAGGTCTTGGCTATTTCTATGATTGAATTGATGGTGGCCATCGCAGTGATGGCCATTCTTGGCGCCTTGCTTTTTCCAGCGCTGAACAGAAGCCGCGATTCGGCGCGCCGAATTCAATGCGTCCAAAATCTGCGCCAACTCGGATTGGCGGGCCAAATGTATTGGGATGATCACAATGGACGGGCTTTTCGCTATCGCGGCGCCTTTACCAATGGCGGCGATATTTACTGGTTCGGCTGGCTGGAACGTGGCGCGGAAGGGCGCCGGGCATTCGATCACTCACTCGGAGCTTTGTTCCCGTACCTGGCGGCGCGGCCCGTGGAGATTTGCCCGGCGTTCCGTTACCTCGATCCGCAATTCAAATTGAAAGCGACCGGTGCTTCGTATGGTTACGGCTACAATCTTTCCCTGTCCGGCCTGGGCAATGAACCTTCCGCGAATGTGCAAAAGTTGTCGCGCCCGGCACAAACCGCGTTTTTGGCGGACGCCGCGCAAGTGAACACATTTCAAACGCCCGCCTCGCATGATCGGCCCATGCTCGAAGAGTTTTATTATTTGAGCACGAATGAACCGACCGCGCATTTCCGGCATCGCGCCACCGCGAACGTTGTGTTTTGCGATGGCCACGTCGGACCGGAAATTCCGGTTCCAGGGTCGCTGGATCTGCGTTTGCCGAAACATCGTGTGGGCCGTTTGAACCGGGAAATCCTCGTCGATCAATAACGCGCCGGTTGGATGGGGATTGGGATTGGCGGAACACCTACTGACTGGATTAGCGCCCCTCCGCTTTGGCGGGCAGAGGACTCGAATCCGCTTTCGCGTCGAGCTCGGACAACAGTTCCCTGGCGATCGCGGTCAGTTCCTTGTGGCGGCAAAGCCCGAGCAGGATTTCGAGTTGTTCGCGCGCGTATTTCGGCTGGCCACCTTTTTTCAAAACTTTGGCGAGAGTGAAGCGAGTTGCGTGATCGAGCGGATCGAGTTTCAAGGCCATGGCGAGCGCGTTGACCGCCGCTTGCAATCGGCCCGGGCTCCTGAATTCGACAAGCCCGAGGGTGGCGTGGGCGGGTTGGTATTTCGGACGCAGTTCAATCGAACGCTCGAGCAAACTGCGCGCTTCAGATAGGTAGGAAGTGTCGAGCGATTCATGATTCTCCCGGACCAGGGCTCGGGCGAGGTGAAAGGGCATGCGATAATCCTCCGGCTGCAAAGCCATTGCTTTTCGCAACGCAACCTGTGCCTCCTCGAACCGGTCCGCCTGGGAATGCGCCAGGCCCAAATGAAAATAAGTGTAAGGCGCGTTCGGCGCGGCCTTCTCGCAAGCGGCAAATTCCGCTACCGCCGCGTTGGTCATTCCGCACCTCAGCTGCCAGGCGCCAAACCAGGCGGATGGCTCGCCGGGCCCGGCTGCCCGCACCGTTATGGGCACTTTGAAATCGGGGTCGAGCTCACTCTGGCGAAATCGAAAGCGACCTTCCTGTGCATAAGCCAACACCCGCCGCTCGACTTCATTGATGTCCCATCCGAACACCTCGGAAAAAATCTGCAGCGTGTCCGTGCCGCGATCGGCGCGATTGAACAATTCACTCCGCTTCAAAGCGTCCTTCTCGGAAAGCCCAAAGATCAAGTAATGCATGACCAGCCAGGACGAGGCATAAACCGCATTGACCTTGTTATCCGGAACCGAGTTCACGTGTTGTATTTGAAAGAGCGATGCCAAAGCGGGAATGCCGTCATACTCGAGCCACTGTAAATGCGACTTGGCTGGCTCTCCAAATTTCACCCGCCGGTTTGAAAACGTGGCGGTGCTGAAACACTCGGCAATCCCCTCCCGCATCCACAAAGGCCAGGCCCGCGATTCATCGCGAAAGAGCAAATGCGCAAATTCATGATGAGTCACGCGCCCAACCGATCGATCGTCCGCATCGCAATCAACGGCCAAAAAATTCTCGTGCGGCGAGCTCATGAACATTCCTTCCGTCTTGGCGAGATTCCGTTTCAAGACGGTGAGCTTTTGCAGTTCCTTTTGGCCGGCCAGAAAATAAACGCGGGTCGGCAGGCTATTGAGAAGATTCTCAGCCTCCATTCCGGCCAGCGCATGCCGAAATCGCTCCAGCCGGTCGAGCTTCTGGCGCGCCGCCCGTTCGCTCACATTGGCCAACGCCTCAAAATGCGGACTGGTCAGAATGATCCAATGATCCGCGGCCAGGCTGAAGGATGAGGCCGAGAGCAGCGCTGTGAGAATGAGGAAAATGAAACCAAGTCCTGCCGCCGTTTGCCTGGGTGACGCCTGCACAGGCAGATTTGAATCAAAACTCAAAAGCTTGGCAAGTCCGGGATCGGGGGGAGGGAAGGGTAAAAGGTTAAATGGTTAAAAGGTTAAATGGTTAAATGGTTAAATGGTTGAAGGGTTGAAGGGTTGAAGAGTTGGAGGGTTGAAGAGTTGGAGGGTTGAGCAGAAACGCGGCGGCTCGATTATTTCGGGCGGACGACCAATGATTCCAGGCGTTCCCGATAATTCCGGCTCATGGTCAAGCGGGTGCCATCGCGCAGGATCACGGCAAAATCTCCGTAAAAGAGCGATTGCAATTCTTTGATGCGATCGATGTTGACCAGGATCGATCGGCTGATGCGCAGGAACTTTTCCGGATCGAGTTGCGTTTCGAGCGAGGTGAGCGTTTCGCGCAGGAGATGCGCCGTGTTGCCTACGTGCAGATGCACATAATTGCCATCGGCTTCGATCCAATCGATCTCCTCGACGCGCACGAACAGCACCCGGCCATCGGTTTTAAAGGCGAGCCGCTCCAGTTTCTTTCCGCCCGAACGCAAGTCCTCGAGGAGCGATTTGATTTCCGCATTGATGGGATGGGCGTGGCCGCGCTGAAATTGCTCGCGCACGTGCCGCAACGTTTTCTGGAATCGTTCGCGGTCGAAAGGTTTTAGCAGATAATCGAGGGCGTGCACCTCGAAGGCTTGCAAGGCGAATTGATTGTAAGCCGTGACGAACACCACCAACGGCAAATCCTCCAGTCCCACTTCGGCGCATACCTGAAAACCATCGAGTCGCGGCATTTGCACATCGAGAAATACCAGGTCCGGTTTCTGTTTTTGCAGAGCGGCCACGGCTTGCCGGCCATTGGCGCATTCGCCCACGATTTCGAAATCCGCTTCCGTTTCGAGCAATTGCCGCAAGCGATTCCGCGCCGGCGCTTCGTCGTCCACAATCAAGGTGCGGATTTTCATGCGGAAATCGAAGGCGCGATCGTTCGGGAGGATGCGCTCGTCTCGGGGACGCGTTTGAACACGCATTCGGCAACGGGCTCTGCGGCGCTCTCCACCGTCCGCTGAGAGCTCGTGTGAAACGGAATCACCAGCCGCACTTCCAGTCCCCCTTCCGGTCCGGTCGTCAGGCCTATCTGCTGCTTCGCGCCATAGAGATGCTGCAAGCGCGAGCGTGTGTTCGACAAACCAATTCCTTCGCGGCGCGCCGCGCTGGTTTCGGCCTGAGGCAGACCGGGACCATTATCGCTTACCTTCAATTCGAGCTGGCCATCCTTGCGGCGGGCGCAAATCTCCACGCGCCCCATGTCTTCCCGCGGCTCGATGCCATGGCGGATGGCATTTTCGACCAGCGACTGCAGGATCAGGCAGGGGACGAGCGCCTCCTGGACATCGCCATCGATTTTCATTTCCACCGTTAACCGGTCTTGAAACCGGGTTTGCTCGATTTCCAAATAGCGCTCCAAAAATCCCAATTCCTG
>JBFMDG010000724.1:0-3913 GCA_040754135.1 Verrucomicrobiota bacterium | reverse complement strand
CCATGTAACTCTTTTAACCATGTAACTCTTTTAACCATGTAACTCTTTTAACCATGTAACTCTTTTAACCATGTAACTCTTTTAACCATGTAACTCTTTTAACTTTCCACCCCTTCAACTCTTGCAAAACGCTACTCCACCTTCCACACACGGCACAGCGGACGCCCCACGCGCTGCCAGGGCTCGGGCAGATTCTCATCGGGCAATGCGTAGCGGCGCGCGTCATCAGACGCCCGCCGCCATTCGTAGAGTGCCACCGCTTTGCCCGAATCGGGAAGGGGCACGACAGGGCGCTCGGCCTGCCACGTTCCGCGTTCCGCATCATCGGTGTGTTGCCAGGAACCGGTCAGTTTCCCGTGATCGCAAGTGCCGACGAGTGTGTAGCGGTCCATGACATATTCCACGCGAAGTTCGAGGCGATTGGATTTGAACGTGCCGCCGGTGATGAGTCCGAATCGGTATTCCGTGCTTTGATCGAACCGTCCGATCACCTGGTCGCCTTCGATTGCGAGATCCCACCCTAAAAAGACTTTCGAATTGTTGCGCGTGCCTTCCACTTCCCAATAACCGGCAAGTTTCCCTGCTTCAGGTTCCTCATCAGGCGGCAATGCGAAAAAGAGCGGTTCAGAAGAATTCTCCTGGCCCACCGCGGGGCGGCGGCGCAATTCGAAGCGATTGGTTTTTTCCACCAAAAACAAGGGCACCAATCCCGCCGGCCATCGCTCCGCAATGACAGCGCGGAAAATCGGCTTCCAGAGATGACCGAGTGTTTTCGGTTGCAGGGCGGTTTCGGTTTTTGTGACCAGACGTTCCCGGCCGTCGGGAAGAGTGAGGCGAAAGATCGTTTCGGTTTTGAGCGGATTTGCCGCCGACTTTGAATCGCTGGAATCCTGCGCACGGCCAATGCACGCGAAGAAAAGAATCGCGGGAAGCGTGAGCAGGCAAAACTTCATTCGCAGCCGATTATCATGGGTGCACGGAAATTGAAACTACGGAGTGGCGCGTGTGCGTGCTTTCTTAGGCGTCGGTATCCGCGGTGAACTTGAATTGGATCGTTCAGGGTCGCAGGAGAGTCACGCCATAATCGCCCAGCGGAATCCAAATGCCTCGACTCAATGAACCATCGGCTTTGTTCAAATCGTAGCCGATGCAGCCTTCGATTTCCGCACGCGCCGCCACCGTGAGCGCTGCTGGAGTCGAAGGGTTCACGAGCAAGAGTTCATGGCTCGTTTGGGCCACCAAAGCATCGCCTACCTGGACGAGAGTCTGGGCCGCGACGTCCTGGAGCGTTCCGGACTTCGAGAATTTGCCGGTGGCATTCAAAGTCCAGGTTTCAATCGCCGGAAGGCTGTTTGTTCCTCCGGGTCTCCCGATGAAAATAGCTGCATCAAGAGCGAGCAGCGGATGCGGCCACTCGCGCGGGAGTTGGAGAGAATCGACGAGGGTGGCGGCGACGCCGTCATAGGCGCTGGCATCGAGCCATTCGGACCAATCGGTCTGAAAATTCGCATCCCAATGCTGGCCGGTGGTGTAAATGATGGCGCCGCTATGCGACACGCCGCGCAAGGCGCCGGGGATGTTTACCGGTTTGCGCGCCGTGGGATTTTGTGGATCCGAATAATCGATCACGTTGAGGTAGTGGCGCTGCACCCAAATGCCAGTGGGCGGTTGATTGGTGGTCTTTTCACCGGTGGCAGGATCGACCGTGATGACCGGTTCCGGGGGCGGTTGTCCGGGCAAGGTGGCGCCTTCCAAAAACTCTGAGGATTGATGACTGACATACAACAGATTTGCCAAAGCAAAGGTGGCACTGAAACTCCAGCGGTTTTCCTGAACGAGGTTCAAATCACTGAGCCATTTCGGAGCGCCTGCATTCTTCACTTCGAAGGCCAAATACCGGCCGCCATGATGGCCACCCCACCATGGCCACCCACCGATCGGCGCAGCCCCTCCTCCTCCTCCTCCAATCCCGCCGGGCGGCACGGCATCCATGGCCCACCACCAACCCGACCCGGTGGCGCCTGACCAAACCAAAAGATCATTCTCGAGCCAGTGCGCGACGAAACTCGTGCCCCAACCGAGCGGTTCCGTGAGGGTTTCGGTTGCGCCCAACAGACGCACTTCCGGCAAGGTTTCCAAATCAAGTACGGTCAGCACAAGGCGATTGGTTTTCGATTCCTGGCTGGCTTGCCCGTTTTCCATAAACCACCATCCACCGTCAGTTTTGCTTTGCAGCAAATACATTTTTCCCTCGCGAACCGTTGCCCCGATCAGCGGCAGATCCACTGGCAAATTAAAGTCCTGCAGCAGTACGTCCGGATCGTTCGCCATGGTCACGCGCAACTTCGCCGGTTCCGGATTCCACATCCACGAGGAACCGTTCGACAGTTCAATCAGATGGTCGCCTACCACAAACACCTGATTCACCAGCCACGACAACGACGTTTCCGATGTGACAACGGGATGGTCCCGATCGGTGGCGTCCACGGTAAGCAACTCTTTCCCCGAAATGGAAACGAGGCGTTGACCGTGGAGAGTTGCGCGGCGTGGTTGAAAGGCATGTTCGATGGAACCGCGTTTCACCAGCGCGTTCGAGAGCAGGTCGATGATTTGCACGCGCAACTCGGAATTCTGTTCGGTCCAGCTTTGATACGGCAGGAGAATCAAGTTGGCTTCCGGCAGCACTTGCACCGCTTTTTCATCCGAGTTCGCTTCACTCCAGGACCAACCGCTCCCAATCGCCACCCGGCTGAGCAACTCCGGTTTGGTGGCGTCGGCAACGGAAAAAAGCGAGACGGTGGTTTGATTTGTTTCGATCCCCACCGCCACCAGTTTGCGGTCGTCGATCGGATGCAAGTAAGTGGACCAGCCCGGAATTTCGAGCTGGCCTTGAATGGCGAGACGCGTTGGATCGGAGAGATCCACGATCCAGAGCGGATCCATCTGAAATTCGACGTGGAACGTCACCACATAAACTTTGTTTCCGGCAAAGCGCGTGGCGTGGAGGCGTTCGTCCGTGCCGAGTTGGAGTTGTCCGAGTTTGCGCGGAGCCGCGGGTGATTCGAGCGAAAACGTTTCCACATAGGTTGTCACGTTGCGCGTGGTGTATTGAGAAATGAGCGTGAGAATTTCTCCATTCAGGTTCAGTTTGAATTTGTCCGAAACAAATCCCATGGCCGTCACCGAGCCGGCTTCCGTCATCCAACCGTCGGCCGCAGAAATATCGACCAGCCGCACCATGGATTGCTGCCAGTTCGACGGGCTTTGCGTCACGACGAAGAGAAAGCGATCGGTTGCGGCGATGGTGTTGTTGTAACCCGGGAACCAGTGGGAATTGCGCGCGGCCGGCCGGGTGGGATTGGCGAGATCGAATGAAAATACCAGGGTGCCCCATTCCCATTGTTCCGATACAACCCCTTTGTTCGGGTCGGGTTCAACGATGACGCGCCGATACGTTTGGGCGGCGACATACAACGCGGTGCCGACGAGCCGGCTTTCCTGAATATGCCCGGCGATGGGCAACCTGGTAATGATCGCCGGCTGGCCATCGGTTACGGAGAGCACTAATGCCATGCTTTCGGGCCCGGTGGATGTCCATTGGCATCCATCGCGAGCCAACAGGACGACGTGATTGGAATCCAGCAGATACATTTGCTCCCCGGCTGCCGGGAGATGAAATGTCCCCCGGATTTGAGGCGAGTCGGGATTCGAGAGATCGATGATTTGGAGCCCGCGATATTGATTGAAAAAATAAAGGGTGTTGCCTTCGATCCGCCAGATGTCCGATTCCACCACGGACCGAACGGCTCCTCCCGCTCCGGCATCGCCTCCGGGATTGGATGTCGGCGGCGCACCACCACCCCCGCCAAACTCGCCTGACGCAACGCCGCTGATGAAGGTATTCGTGCCTTGG
>JBFMDG010000723.1:0-3922 GCA_040754135.1 Verrucomicrobiota bacterium | reverse complement strand
ACCGGTAAACATCCCGACCCGATCCGCGCCCGGCCTATCAGCCGTCGTGTGACAGAACAAGCCTGCCGCAAATGCCACGCGGATATCGTCGAGATGATCGACACCAAACCGCGCCACGGGGAAAACATGTCCTGCATCCGTTGCCATCGCGAAGTGGGTCACCCCAAATAGACAGGAACAACCTATGCCTGAAAATCCTGAAGACTCGGTCAACCAAATTGTTCCCCCAAAACAGCGCCGCGTTTTTTTCATGACCATCATCATTGCCGCCCTGCTGGCGGTCGGGGCGCTGGCATTGCTCATCAATATTTTCGAGCGCAAACAGGAAGCGAAGAACCCGTTCTTTCGCGTGGTGGCGCTGACCGATGACACCGAAGACGCCGCGACCTGGGGAAAGAATTTTCCGCTGCAGTACGATGATTACCTCCGCACGGTCGATCAGGTCCGCACGCGTTTTGGCGGCAGCGAAGCGATTCAGCGCACTCCCAGCGGCGCCGATCCGCGATCGATTGTGGCGCAATCGCGGCTCGAAGAAGATCCGCGCTTGAAACTGATTTGGGCCGGGTACGCCTTCTCGCGTGATTTCCGGGAAGATCGGGGCCATGCCTACATGCTCGATGATCAGACCTACACCGAACGCCAACTGGCCACGCGGCAGCCGGGCACTTGTTTGCATTGTCATGCCTCGGTCTATGTCCCGTACAAAAAACTGGGCCAGGGCGATTTGATGAAAGGCTTTGAAGCGATGAACCGATTGCCTTTCGCGGAGGCGCGCCAGCATGTGACTCATCCGGTGACCTGCATCGATTGCCATGAATCCGATACCATGCAGTTGCGCGTCACCCGCCCCGGTTTTCTCGAAGGCATTCGCGCGTTCAAAGCGAAACAGGGCATCGCAAATTACGACGTCAATACCATGGCCACGCGCCAGGAAATGCGTTCCTACGTCTGCGCGCAATGCCATGTGGAATACTACTTTCACGGCCCGGAAAAACGCCTCGTTTATCCCTGGAGCAATGGCATCAAAGTCGAAGAAATTCTTGCTTACTACGATGAGATGAAGCACGCCGACTGGACGCATGCCGCATCGGGCGCGCCCGCGTTGAAGGCGCAACATCCCGAATTTGAGCTGTGGAGCCAGGGCATTCACGCCCGATCGGGCGTGGCTTGCGCCGATTGCCACATGCCCTACAAACGCGAAGGCGCTTACAAGATTAGCGATCATCACGTGCGCAGTCCGCTGCTGAACATCAACAAGGCCTGCCAAACCTGTCATCGCTGGCCCGAAGACGAATTGCGCGCTCGCGTGGAAACGATTCAACAACGCACCTTCAAATTGCGGAACCTCGCCATGGACGCGGTCGTCGATTTGATTCACGACATTCAATCGGCGCAGCAATCCGGCCAGGCGCCGGAGCGGCTCGCCGCCGCCCGCGATTTTCAACGGAAAGCGCAATTCTATATCGATTTCATCGAAGCTGAAAACTCGATGGGATTCCATGCCCCGCAAGAAGCCGCCCGCATTCTCGCCGAATCGATCGACTTCTCCAGAAAGGGACAAGCCGCTTTGCGCGCAAAACCTTGAAGCAGCACCGCTGACAAAGGATAGCGAAAACGCATTTCCGACCTCAATCTCGTGTGGGTGAAGCGTTCAATCGCAGCGCCCCGATCGCAAATGAAAAGGGCTCGCGGATGTCTTGGATTCTCCGAAATCCCAGGAAGATTCTCGTAGCCCGCTCGGTCGAATTCTGTTATCCCAACCGCATGCAACAGGGCTTCCGCATCAGATCCGAGGTTGAGGCGCGGTTCCCTCCAGCAGCTAAACCAAACAACCCAAGCCCGCATGAAATACAAAATGGCTCCCCGCTTCGTCTGGTTATTCTTTGCTTTGGCACTGATTGTTGGAACCGGGCGTCTGGGTGAGAAACTGCTTCTGACGCCGCAGTCCCAGAAAGTCGCCTCCGGCTCGGATCTAAACCAGCCGCCTTTCAAGCCTCAATCCCATACTGCACAGGATCCGATACATTCGATCGTGCCTCGCGTATCCCAAACGCCAGGCTCGGTAACCCTCTCGAGTTCTTCTCCAAAAACGAGGGTGCCGAAAACGATCTTTTCTCCGGACAATAAAAGACCGCCGGGAAAACTCTCCCAAACAGAGGCCGAATCGTTTCACGCAGCGTTCTCAGCCGCGCGCCACGCGGTCGTTCCCTTAACTGAGCGTGAAGCCGCGATGCCGCAAAATGAAGGCGCGCGATTTTTCGCCGCCAATCCGCGGCAACAATTGACGGCACGATTTCTGGATGGCGCCGTTCGCATTGAATCCGGTCGCGGCGGTTCGTGGGAGGCGACGTTTCAGTTTGCCGGCGCAAACCAGAATCCACTCCCCACCGCGGTAGACAATCGCGTGGAGTACGATCACGGTGGTGGGATCATCGAATGGTACGAAAACCGACCGGAGGGATTTGAACATGGGTTCACCGTAAATACCCGAAGCGCGGGTTTCCATGACCAAGGACACCTCCACATTCGAGTGCATACAAAAGGCGTGGCGCAGGAACCTGCTTCGCATGGTCCGCAAAAACAACCAGTTGACTCAATCAACCTCGTTGATGAGTCGACTGGAGAAATTCGACTACAATACGGCGCATTAAAGGTTTTTGATAAGGACCGAAGGGCAATCCCGGCACACTTAATCTTCGAAGGGAAAAGCATCATGATTGTCGTGAATGATGCTCATGCAAATTACCCATTGGTTATCGATCCACTTATCACATCGTTGGAATCAAAGCTAGGGCCGGATTTTGACGGAGATGGAGCGACGTCCGACCACTTCGGTTCATCGGTTGCGATATGGGGCGACACTGCCTTGATCGGAGTTCCTCAGGATGACACTCCTGCTGGAGCGGACGCCGGAAGTTGTTATGTATTTTCGGGAGCAGGATCGAATTGGGTTCGAGAAGCAAAAATCAATGCAATCGGTGGCATGGCCGGAGATTTATTTGGGCATTCAGTCGCCTTATGGGAACATACGGCCGCGGTAGGAGCACCAAAACGGGACTTTGCTGGTCGGATCGACGTGGGATCAGGTTATGTTTTTATTCGAACAGGCACAAATTGGCTGCAGCAAGTCGAACTCCTCTCCAGTTCTCCGCGAAGTAACAATGAATTCGGTAATTCAGCAACGGTTTGGAATAAAACAGTTGTCTTTGGAAGCCAACGAGCTTCCACCGATCGAACGGTTCATGGAGGAAGCGCTCACGTGTTCGTGCATACGGACACTGGCTTTGTCCAACAAGCCGACATCACACCAAAAGACGCGCAATCGTTTGCGGAATTTGGCAGCGCCGTTTCATTGGAAGATAATACTCTCGTGGTCGGAGCTCATCGCGACAACACTGCTCAGGGCCCTGGGGCTGGGAGCGCATACGTTTTAGTCCGTGATGGCGGTACGTGGTCTGAGGTGCAAAAGCTGACAGCCAATGAAGGATCTCACAATGAAGCTTTTGGTTACGCCGTTGCGTTATCAGGTAATTCTATTATCATCGGTGCTCCTCGCGCCAAAACCGCATCCCTTGAGACAGGAGCGGTTTACGTTTTCGAACGGTCCGGCGTCAACTGGATTCAACGAGAGCGCTTTACACCTATTCAGATCGGCTCGACCAATCCGCCGGCATTCGGCCACTCGATCGCGCTCTCCTCTCAGTTCGCCTTGGTTGGAGCGCCTTCTATCGATACACCCGGTGCTCAAAAGGCTGGCGCAGTTTTTGTATATGTGCGCAATACAACCTCCTGGACCGTTCAGAACATTCTGACTCTGCATAACGGCAGAGAACAGGAGGCTTTTGGCTTTTCTGTTGCGCTACACGAAAATACTGCGCTCGTCGGAGTCCCATATGGGATTACCACTGCGGGAAGTGCGGCC
>JBFMDG010000722.1:0-3926 GCA_040754135.1 Verrucomicrobiota bacterium | reverse complement strand
GGTTTCCATGGAATCAAGTCCAGGACCATCGGCGGCTGGTCTTTTCCCCATCGAACCGGCGGGCAGAATTTTTATGATCCTGTCGGACGAGACGCAATTGTGAACGCCTTGTGGCAAATCTTCGTTTTCAAAACTTCCATATCAAAAACTTCCGTTTGCGGCGCAGCTGGGCTGCCGGTAAGGTTTGGCGGGAGAGGGCACCATGGTGAAACGCAGCCATCAGATGCAAAAAGTTCGACTCTGTTTTAGCGGCTGGTCCGCTGTTCATCGGCTTGCCTTTTGCGCGGGCTTGATTTTGTCTCTCGACATGCGAGCGCCCATTGTCGCGCAGGCCGATCCAGCACCGGATGTGGTGCCGTTCGAGTTCAAACGCGGGCGCATTATGGTGCCGGTGCGCGTGAATGATTCGGAGCCACTCTCCTTCCTCCTCGATACCGGGTACACACTCATGATGATTAATCCGGAACATGCTCGCGCCCTCGAACTGAAACGCGTGGGCCACATCACGGTCGCAGGCATTGCCGGCGAGGAGAAGGCCGATCTCTTCCAGGGAACTCAACTGAAGCTTGGGAATGTCACCTTTACCCCGCGCCGATTGGCTGCGCTGCCGTCCGATGAACGAAATCGCAAACGGGATGGGGTGCTCGGTCATGGCCTCTTCAAGCAATTTGTCGTCGAAATCGATTTCAAAAAGTCTCAGCTCAAATTGCACGATCCGCAGGCATTCAAATACGCCGGGACCGGCGAGCGCCTGCCTCTTTCCTTTAATCACACGACCACCCCGCTGATCGACGCCCGTCTCGTCCGTCAGGATGGCCGGGAAATCAAAGGCCGGTTCGAATTGGACACCGGTTGCACCGGGACCATGTGCATCGGGCATGATTTTGTGGAGGCGAACGAGTTGCTCGAACCCGAGCAGAAGACGCGCGATTCCTCGCGCGGAGGTGTTGGAGGAGGTGTCAGCACACGCGTCGGCCGCCTGAAAGAGTTGCGTTTCGGCTCGAAAACGGTGGCGCATCCGGAAGCGAATTTTTTCCTGGAAGGTTCTCCGGTCGATCATGGCCTGGCCGGTCATATTGGAATACAAGCGCTCCGGCGGTTCCGGGTATTCCTCGATTACTCGCGCAAGGAAATGATCCTGGAGCCGCGCGATTGAGTGAGCGCGCGCTGGTGGCAGTGAACTTGGGACATTTTGCGATCACACCTTTGTTCCGAACTTCGTCGAGAACTTTGTCGATCGGAAAGTTTTGCGACAACGTTTGCGACAAGGGATGACAGGTCCCGCTTGTCCGGCCGAGTGGCGGCAGTGCCTTGCCTGAGGCGAACAGGTGTTTTGCGCCGGGGAATTCCGTTGCGAGGACCAGGCAGGCTCGTTAAAAAGCCGATTTCATGATCCGCAGGTGCGGAGTTTTAATATGATCGAATGGCCGAATGAACTGTTGGAATACTCGCTTCTGGCAGCGAGTTCGATATTCGTGATCATGGATCCGATCGCGCTCATTCCCGCGTTTTTGGCCATGACGGCCCACGACACACCGGCGCAGCGCGTGCGCATGGCGCGATTGGCCAGCTGCGTCGCGGCCGGGGTGTTGATCGCGTTTGCACTCGGCGGGCAGACGCTTTTCAAATTGCTTGGCGTAACGCTCCCTGCGTTCAAGATCGCCGGCAGCATTGTGCTCCTCTTGATTGCGCTCGATATGTTGCGCGCCCAGCGTTCGCGGGTGCAGGAAACCTCGGAGGAAACGGACGCGGCGGCGGAAAAGGAAGATGTGGCGATTACGCCATTGGCCATTCCCATGCTGGCGGGACCTGGCGCCATTTCCACGGTAATCCTTCTGGAATCGCAGGCCAAAACTGTTTCGCAAGAGATGGCGTTGCTCGGATGCATCGTGGTGGTTTGCGTCGCGTGCTATATCATTTTGCGTTTGGCCGCGCACGGCGTAGGTTGGCTGAGTCCGATCGCAATGCGGATTGCGACACGCATCATGGGATTGTTGCTGGCCGCGGTGGCCATTCAATTCATCCTCGATGCGATTGCGGAACAAAAAGGAAAACTGCTGTAGTTGTGACCACGCCCAAGGCACCTGGCAACGACAAGAGATCCAATTCGCCAAAGCAGCCTTCGCCTCTCCCGTCCGATCCACGATGGCGATTTTATCTCGGTTATTTTGTGTTGATGATTTTCCTGCTGTTGATCTGGCAGGAGATGTTCACGCGCATGACCGTGCACACGATTCCGTACAGCGCATTTAAAAACGCGCTGGCCGCGGGAGAAGTGAAGTCGTGTTCGATTGGAAAGGAGGAAATCAACGGCCGCATTGAACCGAAGCCGAAACCGAAAAGCGCTCCGGCGGAAAAAGAGGCATTGGAATTGCCGGACAAACCGTTCAACTTCCGTGCGATTCGCGTCGAAGATCCGAAGCTGATCGAGGAACTCGAAGCGGCCGGAGTGCAATACACCGGGATCCGGCAGGGTTTCCTCTCCGCGTTTTTGCTCGCATGGGTTCTGCCCATCGCGATCATGATTTTGCTCTGGAGTTTCATCAGCCGCCGCCTTGGGGCCGCCGGCGAATCGGTGCTCAGCTTTGGAAAAAGCCGGGCCAAACTGACGGCCGAACCGGAAACCGGCGTCACGTTCAACGATGTGGCCGGTTGCGACGAGGCAAAATACGAGTTGCAGGAAGTCGTGGATTTCCTGAAGAACCCGGACCGTTATAAATCGCTCGGCGCAAAAATTCCCAAAGGGGTTTTGCTCGTCGGCCCGCCAGGGACCGGCAAAACCCTGCTGGCCAAAGCCGTGGCGGGAGAAGCGAAGGTCCCGTTCTTTTCACTCAGCGGCAGTGATTTCGTCGAGATGTTTGTCGGCGTGGGCGCAGCCCGCGTGCGTGATCTGTTTCAACAAGCCAAGAATCGCGCGCCCTGCATCGTTTTCATCGATGAACTCGATGCCATTGGCCGGCAGCGCGGCGTGCATGTCGGCGCCGTCAACGATGAGCGTGAGCAAACGTTGAATCAATTGCTGGTCGAGATGGACGGGTTTGCGCCGAACGCCGGTGTGATTCTCCTCGCCGCCACCAATCGGCCTGACGTTCTCGATCGGGCTTTGCTGCGGCCGGGCCGATTTGATCGGCAGGTGGTGGTCGATTCGCCGGATTTGGAAGGTCGATTGGCGATATTGAAAGTGCATGCGCGCGACAAACCCCTTGCGGCCGAGGTCGAGTTGCGCAAAGTGGCGCAGGCCACCCCGGGATTTTCCGGCGCCGATCTCGCCAACGCCCTCAACGAAGCGGCGCTGTTAGCCGCGCGGCGTCATTCCAGATTGATCGAGCAAAAAGATCTCGAAGAAGCGGTCGAGAAAGTTGTGGCGGGTCCGGAGCGAAAGAGCCGAAGGTTGAATGATGAACAGAAGCGGCGTGTGGCGTATCACGAGGTCGGGCATGCTTTAGTTGCGGCTTACAGCGCCCATGCCGATCCCGTCCACAAGATCAGCGTCATTCCACGCGGACGTGCCGCATTGGGATACACGATGCAGCTGCCGAGCGACGATCAGTTCCTCCTCAGCAAATCGGAATTGCTCGATCGCGTTCGCGGGATTCTTGGGGGACGCGCGGCTGAGGAAATTGTGTTTAATGAAATCACCACCGGTGCGGAAAACGATCTGGAACGTGCCACCGCTCTGGCGCGCCAGATGGTTTGCGTTTACGGCATGAGCGAGGCGATTGGCCTGGCGCAATGCGCGCAGCGGCATGGTCCAATGTTCCTGGCCGGGCAGGACGGATCATTCCAGCGCGATTGCAGCGAGCAAACCGCCCGGGAAATTGACGAAGAAGTGAAAAAAATTCTCGATCGCGCTTATCTCGAAGCGAAGAACATTCTCACCAGTCATCGAGACCAACTCGAATCCGTCACCGCCGAATTGCTGCGGC
>JBFMDG010000721.1:0-3932 GCA_040754135.1 Verrucomicrobiota bacterium | reverse complement strand
ACCTGGACGGTGACGCCACTGGCCCGAGCGCGTGCGATCCCACTGAGCGCAATGAACGCGGCGTTTTCCGGGCCATTCAGCGCGTTTACGCCAGTTTCTTCAACGCGAATGCGGTTCTCGAACGGCTGCGCCATCGAGTGGACGAAGCGAAGGTTGGCATGGCCGTGCTCGTGCATCATTCGTTTCCCGATGAAATCGAGTTGGCCAACGGCGTGGCCACGGTGGATTATCAAAAGCCTCCCTCTTTTCCAGTGATCAAGGCTGAACTCGTCACTCAAGCCGGCGCGGTGTCGGTGAGCAATCCGGATGCGTTTTCGCGACCTGAAGTTGTGGAGTGGACGCGCTATTTTTCGGACGCGCGCCAATTGATCCAGCCTTCGAATCTCGTGCCGCTCGGGGCTTATGTCATGCAATGGGAATCGGATTACGCCGATCTGACGGCCCTGCTCTCGAAAGTGGTGGCGGGCTACGGCAATTTGTTTCCGGCCAAAGCGCGATTTGTTCTCGATTTTGAATTCAAAAAAGTTAACGCCGGCGAACTGATGGTGAAGCAGGTGCGCGAGGTGCCGGCGCTGAGTGCGCAGCGGCAACTCGTGCCTTTTCTGTTGAACGCCCCGACGCCATTGACTGTTTTCCAGGGCGAAACCGGTGATGTGTTTTCCAATCACCGATTAAAATCGCGCTGGTTGCTGGGCACGAAAAATCTTTTTCTGAACGAGGCAAATTTGCAGAACAGTTTCTTTGCTTCCGGCGCGTTGGATTACATCGAGCATGATCAGGTGACCAAACGCGATGGCCCGCCGCAGCAATGGCCGCAAGCGCGGCATTCGGTCGAAGGGAATATTGTGTCGGACAGTTGGACCGTCGGCAGCGGAGCTGGCCTGCGCGTGTTCACATTGAAAACCGAAGTGCCGCGCCTGGTGCCGGAGACGCAAACGCCGGTGGTCGGTTTTGCCGACTTGCCGCTTTCATTCGAAGCGGAATATGCCACGGCCATGCCGGCTGCGGATCAGCTCGGAAATTTGAAAACCACCACCCAAGATTGGGTGCGCTTGTGGCAGCCGCCCCAGCCTGAGCCGGGCTGGGTTTTGCAGGAGCGGACGTTTTTCGCGGGCAGCGGCGTGCGGATCGACACGCAATTCTATTGGCCAACCCCTCCGTCGGGACCGACGGCCGGCTACACTGCGCCCTTGGTGGGATGGGTTGCTACACGGATTGAAGGGCTGATCAGCAGCAGTTTTGTGTTGCGGAGTGACTTTGCCCAGACTTATCGCCCCGAACACCACAATTTTGAAGAGCACTTTATTTTCGAGCCTCGGCTCGATCCGGACCTGCCGCCGGAAGTGCGCGCCGAACTGGTTGCGGCGGACGTGCAGTTAATTTACGTGGATCCAATGCTGCGGGTCCATTTCCAGGGTTTTGACGGGAAATTCCGCAGGCTCTGACCGAGCGGATTACTTGCGGCCGTCCCCAGGGCCGGGCGGATCACCGGGGTAAGTCGAATCTCTTTCCACACTGCGCGGGTAGAGAATGGCCGCGTCCTGGAGGTCGCGGCGATATTTTTTGGCGGCGCTCTCTTCCCCTTGATCCACGGTAGCGCAACCGGCGAGCAGCATCCCAAGCAGAGCGAGTAGTGGCGTTTTCATAACTTTTCTCGGCCGGCATAACCGGATTCGAGGTCATGCCAATATTCGATATCTTCTTCGTCCTGTTCCCAACAGAGAAACACCTCTTTGCCTCCGATGAACGCAGGAAAATCGATGAGACCGCGATCGAGATCTTTGATTTGGATTTCCCGGGTGGAAAATTCGTTCAGCACGCCTTTCATCTCGGCGAGGATTTTGACCTGCTGATTGACCAGAGAGCCGCCGATGTCATTTCCGCTGGCGAGCAGTTGAGAAATCTGGTCGTCGATCTTTTCCACCTGCCGCCGTTTGCGCTGGAGATGTTCCAGCCACTGGCGCACTTTGGGCAACAAGGTGCGGGCTTCCTCGCGCGTGTAATGCCTGGTGAATTGCCAATCCATAAACGCGGCTAAGGCGCCGTGCGATCGGTGGAAGTCAGCGCTTCGAGCTTCTTCTTGATGGCATCGACCTGCTCGTTGCCTTCGATGGCGAGCGATTTTTTCCACGCATCGCGCGCCGGTTCGAACTGGCGCAGGGCGGCGTAAATATCGCCCAGGTGATCGTATAAAGTGGGATCGGGTTCCTCGGAATGTTCGATGGCCTTGAGCATATGGCTCAGCGCTTCCTGCGGTTTGTTCAGTTTAAACAGCACCCAGGCGAGGCTATCGAGAAAGGCGGCATTCTTCGGTTCGAGCTCGACCGCCTGCTCGATCAATTGCCGGGCACGTTCGAGTTTGATGCCGCGTTCCGCCCACATGTAGCCGAGATAATTGAGCGCGTCGGCATACTTCGGTGAGATTTCGAGCGCTTTTTCGAATTGCTTTTCGGCTTCCTCGATTTCGCCATTGCGCTCGTAAGCGGAGCCGAACTGGTAATAGAAATGATGCGTCAACTTCGAAGGGTCGGTGGCTTTGGCGACAATTTCGGCCGCGATATAATTTTTGATTGCGGAATTGTAATTTTTAAGGATGGCGTTGGCGACGCCGGCATAAAATTCGAGCAGAAAATTCAAACGAAACCGGCCGCGCGCTTTCTCGAGGAGATCGAGCGCTTCTCCCGGTTTCTTGAGCGTGATTTTCAGGCCGGCCAATTCGTAGTAAGCCTGTTCGAGATCCGGGTTGAGCAGAATGGCCTTTCCAAGATGATCGGACGCTTCGTCATAGGCTTTGTTTTCCATGGCCAATCCAGCCAGGAAAATGTAGGTCTGCGGGTTGGTCGGGTTTGCTTTGGCGATGGCCTGCAGTTGCTCGGCGGCTTTTTCGCGTTTGCCATTGCGCAAATACAACTCGGCCAGTTTTTCGCGCACCCCGGGCATATCGGGTTCCTCTTTGAGAATATTTCCGTAAAGTTCCTCCGCCTTTTGAGGTTCCCCCGCTCCAAGATAGCCATCCGCCAGTTTGAGTTGAATGAAAGGATTTTTTGAACCGAGTTTGGCGGCGCGATCCAGTGCTGCCACAACGCGTGGTTTTACTTGTTGCGAGTCCAGAACCTGCAACCGGCCAAAGCGTGAAAAGAGTTCGGCCACATCCACGAGGAAACTTGCGTCCACTTCCGGCTGATTGGCGGCTTCATCGAGGACGCGCAACGCTTCGTTCGTTTGCGAATTCTGCAAATAGATCTGGGCGAGGTTTTGATAAGCCGGCAGAGAATAAGGCGACTTCTTGATGGCCGTGCGATTGGCGGCGATCGCCAGTTCGTTTTTTCCGGTTTGCGCATAGGCGAGACCGAGCCAGGCGTGGACCATTCCGGAGGCGTTAGGATTTTTGCTCGAACGGGAAAGGATTTCGATGGCTTTATCGGGCTTTTTGCCGCGAATCATGCGGCGAGCCACTTCCAGGACGAGCGGTTCATATTGCGGATTTTCCTCCGCAGCTTTCCAGTAATGATCGAGCGCTTCGTCTGGCTTTTCGCTCAGGTCGAAAATGATTCCGGTGGCATAATGCGCCGAGGATTTGACCTCCTTTTCCATCGCTTCCGGGCTGATTTCCGCGGCGAGATCCTTGGCTGACTTTGCTTTTGCTTTGCGCGCGGTGCCGCCCGGTTTGGGGGTGGAGCATGCTTGAAGCAGGAGGCTCACCGAGACGACCAAACAAAGAAGGCCAAAGGGCCTGCCGAATCGAGAGTGGCAGCCTTCTTTTTCACGGGGAACCATCGATGAGGTTCGCGCGATGACGCCATGCGAAGGAGGCTGGGCCGAGCGGATCATGGATTGGAAAGCGTGCTGTGCCACAAGTTCAATTCCAATTCATACCTCAAAAAGAACGCTGCGCAACCCGGACGCCGGGTTGCGCTCGGTGAATTCGTTCC
>JBFMDG010000720.1:0-3938 GCA_040754135.1 Verrucomicrobiota bacterium | reverse complement strand
TTCATCCACTTAGTAAGATTATTTTAGAATTTGCCGGTGAAACCCTGAAGAACCAGGGAGCACCGGTGTTGTGTCGTTTAGAGCTAACCACGGCCGGTTTCGAAGCCGGCCACTAATTGAGGTCCTGAAAAATGCCATCGCGAGCGTCCGAAAGAATTAACTTTGGAAAAATCAAAGAAGTCATCGCTCCACCCAACCTGATCGAGGTCCAGGTCAACTCTTACAGAGAGTTCCTCCAGGCGGATGTCCCGCCAAAAAAGCGGAAAAACCTCGGCCTTGAATCGGTTTTCCGGGAAGTTTTCCCCATCGAAAGTTATGATGGCAAGACCGTCCTGGACTACGACAGTTACGAAATTGGCGAACCGAAACAGGATTGGCTGGAATGCCTCCGCGAAGGAATTACCTACGGCGCCCCTCTGCACGTCACCTTTCTCCTGAAAGAAGAAAAGGGCACCAAGGAGGAAAAAGTTTTCATGGGCGAATTGCCGCTCATGACTCCCCAAGGCACCTTCGTCATCAATGGCGCCGAACGCGTCATCGTCAGCCAATTGCATCGCTCGCCTGGCTTGGCCTTCGAAGCCACCCAGCACCCGAACGGTAAAACGCTCCACTCGTTCCGCATCATTCCGGATCGCGGGTCCTGGTACGAAGCTCAGTTCGATACCAGCGATCTGCTCTACGTTTATCTCGACCGCAAAAAACGCCGCCGGAAATTCCTCACCACCACTTTTTTCCGCGCTTTGGGCTACAGCTCCGACGCGGATATTCTGAAGCTTTTCTACGACATCGAAGAGTTAAGCGTGAAGGAAGCGGAGGGGCTCGATGACATTCAAAACAAAGTTCTGATCGAAGATGCGATCGATCAGGACAAAGGCATCGTGGTGGCGCGCGCTTTCGAACCGCTCTCCAAAGCGGTCGTGAAACAGATCGCCGAACTCGGGGTCAATAAAATCCGCGTCGTCGATACCACTGTCGATGATGGCATCATTATCAAATGCCTGAAGAAGGATCCGACGAAGAACGAGGAAGAAGCGCTCAAGGACATTTACCGCCGCTTGCGTCCGGGAGATCCCCCAACCGCGGCGAATGCCCGCGCGCTGATCAAGCGCTTGTTCTTCGATCCGAAACGTTATGATCTCGGCCGCGTGGGCCGCTACAAGATCATGCAAAAGCTTGGCCTCAAAGGGGACGAAGACACACGCATTCTCACCAAAGAAGATCTCGTCGCGGCCACCAAATACCTGCTCCGCTTGAAAAAGGGCGAGGGCACGCTCGATGACATCGATCACCTCGGCAGCCGCCGCGTCCGCACAGTGGGTGAATTGCTCGCCAACCAATGCCGTGTCGGCCTCGCGCGCACCGAACGCCTCGTCAAAGAGCGCATGACGCTTTTCGATCAAGGCGTGGATCAGATGACGCCGCAAAAGCTCATCAATCCAAAGGCGCTCTCCGCAGTCGTACGTGATTTCTTCGGTCGCAGCCAACTCAGCCAGTTCATGGATCAAATCAATCCGCTGGCCGAACTCACCCACAAACGCCGTTTGTCCGCGCTCGGACCTGGCGGTCTTTCCCGTGATCGCGCCGGATTCGAAGTTCGCGACGTGCACCCGTCTCACTACGGCCGCATCTGCCCTATTGAAACGCCGGAAGGCCCCAACATCGGCTTGATTGCGTCACTCGCCACCTTCGCGCGGGTGAACGATTTCGGGTTCATTGAAACGCCCTATCGCAAAGTCGAAAAAGGCCGTGTGAGCAGTCATATCGATTACCTCACCGCCGATCGCGAAGAGCAGTTTATCGTCGCTCAGGCCAACGCCGCAATTGATGATAAAGGCCACTTCCTCACCGATAAAGTGACCTGCCGTTGCAAAGGCGATTTCGTGGACGTCGAACCGGCGCGGGTCGATTACATGGACGTTTCTCCCAAACAGCTCGTGTCGGTCGCGGCCGGGCTGATTCCATTCCTCGAGCACGACGACGCCAACCGCGCTTTGATGGGCTCGAACATGCAGCGCCAGGCCGTGCCGCTGTTGGTGACCGAGTCTCCGCTGGTTGCCACAGGCCTCGAAGAACGCGTCGCGCGTGATTCGCGCGCCGTCATTGTCGCCGACGAAGCCGGCAAAGTTGCTTCCGTCACCGGCAGCCAGATTATCGTCACTGAAGATGGCAAACTGCCGGAAGGCAAAAAGCGGATCAAACATGATCCCGCCGACGGCATTTACGTTTATCCAGTTCGCAAGTTCATGCGTTCCAATGCGGCCACCTGCATCAATCAGAAAATTCTGGTGGATAAAGGGGACACCGTGAAAAAAGGACAGGTAATCGCCGACGGTCCTTGCACCGCGGGCGGTGAATTGGCGCTCGGTCGAAACGTGCTCTGCGCGTTCATGCCGTGGAATGGTTACAATTTCGAAGACGCCATTCTCATTAGCGAACGCATCGTCAAAGAGGACATTTTTACCTCGATCCACATCGATGAATTCGAAGTGGGCGCGCGCGACACGAAGTTGGGCCCTGAAGAAATCACTCGCGACATTCCCAACCTTGGCGAAGAAGCGTTGAAGAATCTCGGGCCCGATGGCGTGATTCGCATCGGAGCTGAAGTCAAACCTGGCGATATCCTCGTTGGTAAAATCACGCCGAAGAGCGAAACCGAACTGGCGCCGGAAGAACGGTTGCTGCGCGCCATTTTCGGTGAGAAAGCCGCGGATGTGAAAGACACATCCTTGAAAGTCCCCTCCGGCACCTACGGTATCGTCATGGACGTCAAGGTGTCCTCGAAGAAGGAAAGCGATCGCACCGCAAAAACATCGCCGGCGGAAGCGAAGAAGCAAGCGAAGCAGGTCGAGGAAGAATACAAAACCAAAATGGATGAATTGCGCGAGCAGTTGACCGAAGCGCTCAGCAACATCCTGCTCGGTGAAAAAATTCCGCTTGATGTCGTGAATTCCGAAACGGGCGAGATCATCATCCCGGCCAATCGCAAGATTACAAAGACGCTCCTGCGCAAGCTGGCCAGCGTTTATGATCGCATCGAAATCGATCCGTCGCCGATTCGCAACAAAATCAATGAAATCATCGGCAGCTTCAAAAAGAAGTTCGATGATCTGCAAATGCAGTATGACGAGGAATTGGAACGCGCGGAAGCGGGGGACGATGTCGATCCTGGGATCATTAAATCGGTCAAAGTTTACATCGCATCGAAACGCAAGCTCTCGGTCGGCGACAAAATGGCTGGTCGCCACGGAAACAAGGGTGTAGTGGCCAAGATCGTTCCGGAGGAGGACATGCCTTTCCTGGCTGACGGAACGCCGGTGGATATCGTACTGAATCCGTTGGGCGTGCCTTCACGCATGAACGTTGGTCAGGTGTTGGAGACGCACCTGGGTTGGGCGGCCAGGCTGCTCGGACTCCGGTTTGCCACGCCAGTCTTCGATGGCATCCGCGAAAAAGACATCCGCGATTACCTCAAGCAAGCCACGGACAAGCAGAAGAAAGAAGGTCTGCAACCGCTCATTGGAGAGCATGGAAAGACCTCGCTCTATGACGGGCGCACCGGCGAAGCGTTCGATCAGGAAATTGTCGTCGGCTACATCTACATGATGAAGCTCGGCCATTTGGTCGCGGACAAGATTCACGCGCGGGCGGTTGGTCCTTACTCGCTTGTCACGCAGCAGCCGCTCGGCGGTAAAGCCCAGTATGGCGGCCAGCGTTTCGGCGAAATGGAAGTCTGGGCGATGGAAGCTTATGGCGCGGCTTACACGCTGCAGGAATTACTCACAGTCAAATCGGACGACGTGCAGGGCCGCACGCGAATTTACGAAAGCATTGTCAAGGGCGACAACTCGCTCGAAGCGGGCGTGCCCGAATCATTCAATGTGCTGGTCAAGGAAATGCAGTCGCTTGGCCTTGATGTGAAGGTGGGTTACTCGAATCCG
>JBFMDG010000719.1:0-3955 GCA_040754135.1 Verrucomicrobiota bacterium | reverse complement strand
CGCGGTCGCGCTTGAAGGAACTCGAACCGGCGGCAGAATTCGAGCGCGTTTGAAAACGCCACAGATCGGGAATCGAACCGAACCAGACCTCGTCACCGCGCGCCAGAACACCCGCGGCAATGCCCGAGGAGATCTCGTTGAATCCGTCGGCAAAAGTGGAACTCGTTTCCGCTTTGCCATCGCCATCGCGATCTTCCACCAGCGTCAGCCGCTCGGAATTTTGCGTGAGCACCGCGAGATTGGTGGCGAACTCGCGGCGCATGAAATCGACGCGATCCTGCACCGTGCGAAAGGAGAGATCAGCTCGAAGCCAGTTGGTATATTGCGTGATATCGAAGACTGAGTTGTTGAACCGGTGCGTTTCCACGATGTAAAAGCGACCCTTTTCATCGATATGAAAGGCCACTGGATTTCGCAGAAGCGGCTCGGCCGCGAACAATTCGAGTCGATAACCCGGCTCGAGCTGAAGCTTCTTCAGCGCCAGAGCATCGGGGGCGGAGGCTTGATGGGATTGATGGGCGGGCGCTGCGCCCAACGCCGTCCAGACCATTGCCCATAAAATAACCGCGCTTTTCCAGCGGTTCAGCCATCGGGAAAAGCGCGCGATCCACTTCACTTCAAACATGGAGTGAAGAAGATATTCAGCGCCGCTCGTGATTCAAGAATTCGTTCGAATTTCCTTTGGCATGTGAGAAAGACATCCTCAATTAACTCGCCGGTGGTTCGCCATGGTGCGCGCGATAGGAGGCATAGCCGGCGGCATCGTTCCACATGGCTTCGATCACAGCGCCCAAGGCCTCCGCGTTGACCAATCCGGAAATCACCGCTCGATCACCGATCGAATCCGTGATTAGAAATGCGGGGCGCTGATTGATTTGCAGCGAGTGAAACTCGGCCGTGCTCGCTCGCATGCGCCGCTCGATTTCTTCGGAACGCGCTTTTTCTTCCAAGGCCACACGATCGATTCCGGCCGCTTCCGCTCCGATGGCGATGGCTTCCTGCCATTGGCCGACACGCCGTCCTTCGCGCATGGCGGCGTGAGCCAGCGCCAAACGGACGCGATCATCGCGAACCCCAAAATCTTTGGCCGCTTCGGCCACGGCATTGGGTGCGAGGTATTCATTCAACTCGAGGTCGAGCCACGCTGAATTCAGCATGAACGGAGAGCGCATCAAGGTGCCGCTGCGGCGATAGAACCAATCGAGCTGCGCGCGCGAGGCTGGAAGCCCCGTGCTGTCCATGAGCGCGATCTTCCACTCGAACCGCGCTTCGTTGGCCAGATTCTCCTTCAACTCCGCCCAGGCCGGTTCCGCCCAAAAACACCAGGAGGAAATAACATCGAGGTAATAGGTAACGGTGACGTGCATGCACTTGAATAAGAATTCCCCCGGAGCGTGGCAAGCTCATCTCACGGACGGCATCCAAACAGCCGCGCTGCATCCGTAGCGCAGACGTTCTCCTCACACCGCGCAGGACAATTTGTTCGCACCCATTCCCCCACCTGTCCTCTGCCCTCTGCCCTCTGTCCTCTGCCCTGTGCCCTGTGCCCTGTGCCCTGTGCCCTGTGCCCTGTGCCCCGTGCCCTATGCCCTTTGCCCTTTGCCCTGTGCGCTCCTCCTCGCTCGTTGTGCTTGAATCTTTTCAGACAGGCGTCAAAATCCGGCCTTCCAAAAGAGTATTTCTCCGGCAGTGATGCGATCGAATCAGGAATGTCGTGCACAGGCTTTGGCATTATGAAAACCTACCCCGTTCAAATGGAAATCTCCGGCGCGACGGCCATGTGGACCCGGCCCGACACTGGGTCGTCGCCCGTGTCGTACGTGGCGCCCACCTACAGCGCAGTGAAGGGCATCTTCGAATCGGTTTTGCGCTGGAAATCTGTCCGCGTTCGGCCCGTGAAAGTAGAAATCTGCCGGCCCGTTCAGTTTCATCGTTACGTGACCAATTACGGTGGACCACTCAGAAAGGCCGGCACGCCGAACTTTCAATTATTCGCCATGGTCCTGGTAAACGTCTGCTATAGGCTCCATGCCGAGGTTGAATGGAACCGCGGGCCGAATGGCGAGCCGGCGGAATCGCCCGATGGCGAGTGCGCGCCGCACGCCTTCCAGGACGCCTTCAATCGCCGATTGGAATGCGGCCAGTGGTTCTATACACCTTGTCTTGGCTGGAAAGAGTTCGCCCCCGATTACGTCGGACCGTTCCGCGCCGAGACACGCATTTGCGAAGGCGAGAACCATGAAATCCCAACGATGCTCCGCATGGTGTTCGACCAACCGCAACAGGGTCGAATCAAGCCGACTTACAGCCAGGGGCTGAAGGTCGAGAAAGGAGTGTTGGTCTATGCTTAACGAGCTAACTCAAGTCGTCACGGCGCTCGATCGGGTGGGAATTGTCACCGCCGCGCGGCATCCGCGTATCAACCCAATGGGCAAGAACCGCGAGCTGATGGTGGTGCGGCTCGATGAACACGGAAAGCCGTCTGACGTGGAGTTTATTTCCGGAGACAAAGCCGCTCTGCTTTTCCGCGTCGAGCACGGATCGGCCGGATCGAGTTTCCCCGGCTTCAATCTGCCGACGCCGCTGATGAATCTCACCTCAATTCCCGCTCCTGATCTAAAGCTTGCGTTGGAGCAATTGTGCACGCTTTGGAAGAAAGCGAATTCTCCAACAACCCAAATCCTCGATTGCATCCAGAACCTCGCCAAAGCTTCTGAACCTCGCCAGTTCACGCCCGCTCAGTGCAAGCAGTTTGAACGTTCCGTCGTGAATTTAGTTGGAGAGCTTCAGCCACTGTTTCTCCAAGCACCAGCAGAGCTGACGAACTTCGTCCGCTTGTTGCAGGTCGTGGGACAGGCAAAGACCACTTTGCCGCAGTTCAGCGCGGACGTGACTGCCACTGTCCTGCAGACCGCGGCAACTGCGGATCGCGAAACCCTTCTGCTGATTCAGGAGGTGCTGTTTGGCGTTCTCGATTGGAAAAAGCGCGGCGCTGATTTCGGCTCGACGAGTTATTGCGCGGAAAAGGCCAAGCAGGACAAAAACGCCAACCAGCCTCTCTACCTCGACTTGGCTTCTCCGGATCACATGCACAAGCCTGTGGCGCATCCCCAAACGAGCGAAGCAATCAATACAGTGCTCGTCAGGAGTACTGGTGTCGATGAGCTCTTGCCGCCGGTGGAAGCCACCGAACTCGATGCCTTCACTGGAAGACCAGCCCGATTGCAAGACAAGTTCCCGGCTCCGAAGATCGCAGAGCTCGGCAATCTGAAACTCTTCTCGGTAAATACGAATGAAGTCCAAGCCTTACTTCGATATGGGCTGAAAGGTTCGCAGCAGTTTCCCGCGTCTGCGGAATCCGCCCAGCGTATGAATGACGCGCTGCTCTACCTGGCCGACGAAAAGAAGAAGGGCATTACTTGCCAGCCAATTCCCAGCGCACAACCCGAAAAGCGCGACTTGCTCATCGCCTATTTGGAGGAGGCGCCTGACTTCGGCGAAGCGTTGGCCGATTTGTTTGGCGGCGAGGCCCAAGAATTCAGCGACGCGGACTTCGCGGCGCGCACACAGCCCGTCCTGGAAGCGTTGGAAGGCAAGCTGAAGACAGACCCCAGCTTGAAAGTGCGCCTGCTGGCACTGTGCTCGTTGGACAAAGGCCGCAAGCAAATCAGCCTTCATCGCCAGTTCCGCGTGCAGGATGTCGTGCGAGCGGCGCGGGCATGGAAAGCAGGAGCGGCCAACACGCCGACCGTCTCCATCCGGTTCTACGATAAGCAGGCCAAAACCACCGTCTGGAAGTCACACTTCGTTCCTCATCCACTCGATATGTTGTCGGTGATTAACCGCGTTTGGAGTTCGGATCCAAAGACTGGCTTCACAGCTTCCTTCCAGCGGGCCATCACTGCTTCAGATGCGTACGACGTGTTTTTTTCCGACGGGACGGTGTCAGATAACA
>JBFMDG010000718.1:0-3959 GCA_040754135.1 Verrucomicrobiota bacterium | reverse complement strand
GCCCGTCTGCTCGTTGCGCTGAAACACAAGGGGAGATTATCAATCGGCGTTTCGAAACCAACTTCAAAACACTTTAGACCTCTTAGAATTGCTTAGAATTGGGAGTGGAATGGGCTCGAATCACCGAGGCACAAACCGCTTGGGCACTTTCGAGGGCGCGAAAGACACAACGCTGCCGCAGTTCAGGCTTTGAGTAATTCGCGGACATCCACCGCTTCCATGCCCGCTGCGCGAATGGCTTGCATTCCCAAATCAGTGTCCTCGTAGCCGCGGCAAAAATGCGGAAGAATTCCGATGCGCCGCGCGGCTTCCAAAAAAATGTCGGGAGCGGGCTTCTGGTTGACGACGTCTTCACTGGTCACAACGGCGTGAAACAGGGAGCGGACCTGGAGATGTTCGAGGACGCGCTCGATGACAGCGTGCGTTCCTCCCGAGGCGACCGCCATGGGCACTTTGCCAAAATGGGCCCGCGCAATGTCCACGACGAGATGAATCGGTTCGACCTGTTCCAGGCATTTCAGATATTCGAGTTCTTTTTCTTTGGCGATGGCCAGGGCATCGATCGAGAGTTGCTGCTCTTCACCGAGCATTTTCAAGATGTCACGAGAAGGCACGCCGCCGAGAGCATAGAACCGTTCTTCGGAAAAATGCAGTCGATGGCGTTGGGCAATGGTCTGCCAGGCTTTCCAATGCAACGGCATGGTGTCGGCCAATGTTCCGTCGCAATCAAAAATCAATCCTTGTGGAAATGGGATATCGGCTTCTTTCATTTCATTAATTTGCCCTAGACCGTTTGCCTGGCGCATCACAATTTGATCGCGGCCAGTTTTTCCTCCAGATCATTCGCCATCAGCGGTTCGATCATGGGATCGAGATCGCCGTCAATAAAAGTGGGCAGATTGTAGAGCGTCAGTTCGATGCGATGATCAGTGACGCGGTTTTGCGGAAAATTGTAGGTGCGAATCCGTTCATTGCGTTCGCCGGTTCCCACCTGGGCTTTGCGTTGCGCGGCGTATCGGGCGTTTTCTTCTGCGACACGCTGTTCGAGCAAACGCGAACGCAAAACCGTCAAGGCCCTCGCCTTGTTTTTTTGCTGGGAGCGCTGATCCGCGCAGCGAACGATCAACCCTGTGGGCTTATGCACGATCTGCACGGCGGAGTCGGTGGTGTTCACGCCCTGGCCTCCGGGGCCTGACGCGCGGCAAACCGTGATTTCGAGATCTTCAGGTTTGATTTCCACGTCCACTTCCTGGGCTTCTGGCAGCACCGCGACCGTCGCGGTGCTGGTGTGAATCCGGCCTTGGGCTTCTGTAGCCGGCACCCGCTGCACCCGATGCACGCCGCTTTCGTATTTCAAACGCTTGTAAACGTCGGTTCCGCTGACACTGAAAATGATTTCTTTGAAACCCCCGAGATCGGAAGGGCTTGAATCCATCGTTTCCACTTTCCATCCGCGCGCTTCGGCGTAGCGCGTGTACATGCGGTACAAATCCGCCGCAAAGAGGGCGGATTCGGAACCGCCGGCGCCGGCGCGGATTTCGATGATGGTGTTGCGTGAATCGGCCGGATCGGGCGGAAGGATGCCCCTTTGGACTTCGAGGGCGAGGTGATGCTCTTCTTTTTCCAGTCGCGCGGCTTCTTCGCGGGCCATCAATCCCAACTCGGAATCAGCCGGTTCCGATTGGAGCAAATGCCGGTTTTCATCGAGATCTCCCAGCACTTTCAAATAAGCGGATCCGTGCGCCACCAGCTCTTTAAGCCGGGCATACTCGCGCGACAGCTCTTGGAAGCGCTGTCCGTTCTCGAACACTTTCGGATCGCTCAGCGCGGCTTCGACTTCAGCCAGGCGACGTGTGAATCGTTCGATGTGTGGGCGGAGATCGATGGCCCCCATAAAAAAGAGACCGCCCGCAAAGTGGGTCACACTGGGCGGGCGGTCGGGGAAAAACGGCTACTTCTTCTTTTTCTTGGCGGCTGCGGCGGCTTGAGCGGCTTGGGTCTTGGCCATGCGCTGTTGGAACTTATCCACTCGGCCGGCCGTATCGACGAACTTCTGCGTTCCGGTGTAAAACGGATGGCAGACGTTGCAGATGCCGACGATGATGACCGGTTTGGTTGAACGGGTCTTGATCACGTTGCCACAGGCGCAACGGATCTCGGCGTCCACATATTTCGGATGCGTTTCAACTTTCATAAATCAAAGGGGCGACAGACTAGCAATCGCGCGTCTCTTGACAAGCGGGAATTTCGCCGGATCTGTCCGCCGATTAAACAGAGTCGGAAAGTAGCATGACGTCGGGCAAAGGCAAGGGTCTGGGTCCAAAACCTTCAAAACTTTCAAAAGATTCGTATTTCAAAAGCGCACGGAGCGACGGCCCGAACCCGAGGCCATGGATGAATTCGCCTGCCCGGACGCGGCAACCTGGGGAACCCTGGCGATGTATGGAGAGACGACTCAAAAAAAATGGCTTCAGCCGAGCAGGTCGGGAAGACCGCGAGATTTGACGATATCCAGAAGCAAGCTCGATCAGCCGGACACAAATCAGTCGGACACAATCATGATCCGTTCGGTTTTCGATTTCTCACTCGGGGAGCGGAGGTTTTCAATGGCCCGTTCGAGGTCGGCTTTGAAGACGTAACGATTTCGCGGCGTGATGACGAGGTTTTTGCACCAGCCGCGCGTGCGCCGGATCAGCAGCGTGCGGTGGGAAGGTTTGAACGTGTTGTACCAGTGTTCGGCCATGCTCGAGGGTTTGCGTTTGGTAATGGTTTCGATCTCTTCCAGTGGAATTTGTCGGATGGGAAAACCGAAAAGAAGGATCTGAAGATTCCGCGGTGTGATGCAATAACGGATCCGTGAGCACAACCAGGCCACAAGCCCGGTCAGGACAAAGACCACAGCCAGGCCGATGAGCACGAGCTTCATGTGAGGAAATGGATTATTGCTTTTGCCCGAGCCACAAGAGCATCACTGGCACAAAAATCCCCAATGCCAGAGCCACCCAAACGGGCCAGGGCCTGCGGCTGGAGCGGAATGCCAAATAAATGCCCAACCCCACGGTAATAATCAACGAAATTGACATCACCACCACGAGAATTCGAAAGAGGGTGGGCGAATATCCGCTGGCCTTTTCGCCCGGATAAATCTGATCCACATGGATCGAGGTCAGCTTCGAGATCCAGTCGCCCTTTTCCCCGATGGTTTTGTTTCGGTTCGTGTAAAGCGTCTGATACCAGCCGGTCGCGACGTAAAACAGAAACAACGGCGCGAAGAAGCAACCGAGGTACAAGTGCAGCCGCCGGGCGAATTTCATGAAGCGGATGGGCCCATCCTATTTGGTCTCGGGCGCGGGAATCTTGATTTTCTGGCCCACATACATCCGTTCCGGTTTCAACTTGGGATTAGCCTTGAGCACCTGCTCGACGGTTATGGTCGGCTTTCCCTGTTTCCTGAATTCTTCATTGTAAGCCCGAACGATGTGCTCGAGGAATTGATCCTTTTGCACCGTGTACTCGAAGTAGGCTTCGGGCCCGGCGGCCGTTGCCGGCGCTTTCACATCCGGTGTCACCGCGACAGTCCCCGGCGCTGGAGAAGTTCGGATCAGTTTGCGTAGTTCCTCGAGCCCATCGAGAATCAATTTGCGATCCGCTTCACGCTTGGCATCCAATTCTTCCAGGATCCGTTTGACCTCGTCGCGACTGACGAAATCGCGGGTCAATCGGCTGTTTTCCTCGCGCAGTTTGACCAATTCATCGCCCATGGCGGAGAGCTTTTTGCGAAGCAAATCCTGGCTTTCAAGCAGGCCCTCGACAGTGGTGTTCAGGCGTTTAACGCGCTCCTCCATTTCCTGGCGCTCGGCCGCGCGAGCGGCGGCTTCCGCAGTCGGATCTTGCGCCGCGGAGCGGTTCAATGACGCGATCAGGAGAGCGCTGACCAGAAGAAAAATGGTTCGTCGCAT
>JBFMDG010000717.1:0-3975 GCA_040754135.1 Verrucomicrobiota bacterium | reverse complement strand
CAATCGCCAGGCTGAGGTTGTTGGCGCTGTTTTGCGCATCGTTCGGCTCCTGCTCGAGTTGCGGCGCTCGCGACTGATCAAGACGGAATTGATACCGCGCCGGGTTGTTATCGGTAAAAATTCGCAAGTAATAAGTGCCAGGGCTCGGAATTACGGCGTTCTGAATTTGAGCCAACCCATTGTAATCGCCGCCGACCGTGACAATGTTTTGCGCCGCTGAATTCTGAAGGTAAAGCTGCGGATAAACGCCGACCGCATCCGCTTCCAGTCGAATGGTGACGCGATCCCCGGCTTCCGCATCAAACCGCCAATAGTCTACATCTCCCCGCTCGAAGAAAGTGGCCACACCATACGAAGTGAAGAACCGGCTTGCGGAGGGAGTTTCCGTCACAGGCAACGGCGTCGCTTCCGGCAAGGTATTGTTGCTGGTGTTTTCGATGCGGCCAATGACCGGGTGCGCGATGGTGAACTCGCGCGTAAAAGCAGTCACCGCACTGTTGTTTGCATCGAGCAGTCCCGAGGTTGTGGAAAAGCGGAATTTTCCGGGTTGCAAAGGCCCATCGCTGATTTGAAAGCTGACGATCTTTCCAGCAGTATGCGAAGGCGCCAAGGTGTAAATCGTGTCGTCACTGTCCCCAAATTGTTCGTTCGATCCTGCCGAACGCAAATCGTAATTGGCCACCGTGTTGGCGGAAGCACTCAATAAATCCCGTGTGGCGGTGATGTTAAAACGGTCGATGGCAAGAGCGGCTGTTGCGCCGGCGGCGGGTAATGAAGTCGATCGAATTTCTGTGGCGGTGAGCGTGGAGGTGAGCCGGACACTCACGTTGTCGATGCCCCAGGATTCATCGCCAATGTCCTGCAAGTTCTGCCCGCGGAAGCTGATCTGGGCCGTGGCCGCTGAAGCGACAAAAGAAATTTCGACATTTCTGAAAATGGAATCATTCCAACCGCCGAATCCGAAATTCTGGAATTGATCCGGCGCATTCGGATAAGATTGCGCGCCGCCGAAATTACTGAAGGTGTGACGAAACTTCTCCGTGCCGTCCACGGACACGATAAAGGAATCCTGATGCCCGTCGCCGTCCCACGAATCGAGAATAAACAAATCGAAGCCGATGGTGTACGACTCGCCCACGGTTAGATTTTCGAGAGAAAGCGTTTGCGTCTGGTTGTTAAAGCGCCCGGTAAAAGCGCTGAACGCGTCCGGC
Organism: Verrucomicrobiota bacterium; assembly: GCA_040754135.1. Taxonomy (GTDB): domain Bacteria; phylum Verrucomicrobiota; class Verrucomicrobiia; order Limisphaerales; family SIBE01; genus JBFMDG01. Next base: position 2,764 of record JBFMDG010000717.1, on the reverse strand, counting down.
AGTGAATTGTCGCGCGTGTTGAGCGACCATTCGGAGCCGATGCCGCTTTCGAAGTCGGTCAGGTAAGGCACGGTCGCGGCCGCTTGCGCGCGCGAAGAATGGAAGGCACCGAAGGACACGCCGATGAAAACGGCAACAACAATTTTCCAATAGGAACTCATGCGATAAAATGGGTAACTGACGCAATGCGTTGCGTCAGGAAATGTTCAAATGGATTAAAAGGCAATCCCCCAACAGAGCTGGCAGCAATGGACGTGAATGAATTTTTTTTGCCACGAAAACATACAGCTCACTCCAGGACGGAGCACAAATTCAATTTAGCCGCAACCGTTGCGTAGCTGGATAGCATCAGAAAGTGCCTCAATGCACAATCGGGAAGAACCCGAGATTTAGTTTGGTGAAAACCGTTATGGACTCTCAGGTTTCTCCCGATTTTCCCCTCATCTTCAAACCGCGACATCATTCTCAAAATCTCCAATAAAAATTCAGGCGAGCGGACTTAGCACCTTCCATGCCCCAGCGGCTCGATGATGCTTGCGCGCAGAAAAAATTGATTGATCGAAGTCAAATTTCCCGCGCGAAATTGCGCAGAAATTCGTCGGGAAAAATTTTTGGCGGCACCGCGATCGAGCGTCTTCGCTCCCACGCAATCGCACGCATGCGTCTCATTTCCGATCACGCAAAAATAAAAATCGGAGCAAGCCGATTTCAAGATTGCGTCTTGAAAATCACTCGGTGATCGATTACAGGCTAAGCGCGCAGCGCGCATCCGCTCGTGATGTCTGCTGCCACAGCACTGATATACCTCAGATAAACTCTCCTATGAAAGCGTTGTTTCGGATTCTTTCCACAAGTGCGGCGTTGATCTCCTGTTCCTGGATCAACACCCAACCTTTGCTCGCGGCTCCCGCGTTCGAGGTCAACCCCACCAGCATCAGCGCCGATTTTCAAGGCAACGTCCTGTTCCAAGTCTCAGGAATCCCACAAGGACAAAGCGTGCGTCTCGAAAAATTCGCCGACACCAATGGCAATGGGACCGTCGATCCCGAGGATCCGTTGATGGCCGCGCTTCCACTCATCACCGATGGTCAATTGCCAAGGATCGGCGGCGTGCGCAATCTCAATTTGCCCGGCGATGAAGATGCCCTGAGCAACGGTGAAATTCGGTTCTCGCTGCAGATTCCCGGCCTTGAACCAGTCACCGATCGGATCATCGGCAGATTTCTTTACCGCCTTTCCGCAGCCAACGGCGAATTCACGCCCATGACTCGCGCGGTTGAAGTCACACCTTCGTCTTTGCCGCAGCGTGTTTCGGGCAAGGTCACGAGTGCTGTGAATGGCGCGCCGCTGGCCAACGCGCTGGTAGTGCTGGTGCGACCTGATCAACCGCCCGAGGTGAGTGTGTTTACCGACGCCAATGGCAACTACTCTCTTCCGGCGCCCGCGGGCGTTTATTCGTTGCTGGCCATTCGCGCTGGATTTGTCGCCAACTTCAGCACTAGTCAAATCGAATTAAAACCCAACACCACGCTCACCAAAGATGTGGCGCTGGCCGCGGCAAACTTCACCGTCACTGGAAAAATAATTCAGGAGCAGAACCGACAAGGGTTGCCGGCGATCCTCATCAGCGCCGAAGAGCAAGACAGCGGCTTGTTTGCCATTGCGATTTCAGATGCGTCAGGAAATTTCCTTTTGAACCTCACCGCGGGGCACTGGGAAATCGAAGCCAACCGGCAGCAACTGGCGCAGCGCGGATTGCTTGCGCCGGAACACGGACTGGAACTCGAAGTCCGCAACAATGTTTCCGGTGTTGAATTGAACGCTTTTCCCGTCACCGCTCTCATTTATGGTCAACTCCGCGACACGCAAAACAATCCGGTCATTGGCGCGCGACTGAGCGCGGATTCGTTTGATGAAATTCCGATCGAAACAGAAACCATCTCGCTCGCTCCCGATGGCCGATTTGCTCTTGGAGTGCGTGGCGGAAACTGGTGGGTCGAACCAGACAACGAACAACTTTCGACCTTGGGATTCCTCGGCGAAAGCAAGAACGTATTCGTCAGCGACGGACAAGCCGTCTCCGTCGATTTTGAATTGCGTCGTCTGACTGCTCGCGTGCGTGGCCGCGTCGTGGATCAAAATGGCGATCCGGTCGCAGGCGTATTTTTTCACGGTCATTTTCAACCGCAAGAAGAGCCGGTAAGCGGCATGGATACCCCGCAAGACGGATCGTTTGACATTGGCGTGTTTGGCGGGACATGGCGGTTTCATCTTGGGGATACGGAGGGGAATGGCGGCGAGAACGATTTGCTCGATCACGATTTGTTTCTGCAAGTCCGCGACGGCGAGAATATCGAAAACGTCATTTTCGTTGCCCCGCGATCGACTGCCCGGATCACCGGCAAGATTCAAGATGCCAATGGCAACGGGATCTCGTTTGTTGGCCTGCATGCTTCGGCCTTGATCAATGGAACGCAATACAACATCAACGGCCAAACCGATTCCGCCGGCCGCTTCGATCTCGGCGTGATCAACGGTTCCTGGAATGTCAGCCTTAACTGCTTCGACATCGAACAGCGGGGTATGCAATGCCCCAGTGCGCAAGAGGTAGTCGTGAACGGAGGAAACCAAACCGTGAATTTTACAACGGCGCCGGCGCGGGTCACGGCCTTTTTGCGCGGGCAAGTGGTGGATCCGACCGGTAATCCAGTCTCCGATATGCAAATCTTTGCTTTGAATTTTTCCGAGCCGACCCGTTCCACGC
>JBFMDG010000716.1:0-3980 GCA_040754135.1 Verrucomicrobiota bacterium | reverse complement strand
TACATGAGCGGCTGCGCGAACTGGTTGAGAAATCGCCACCAGAGCGAGCCGCTGGCGGTTTTGGTCAATCGATTCGGGCCGAACTTTTCCTGGCGCCGCTTCACTTCGTTCGCGCTCAGGCCGGCCTCGAGATCGACCTCGAGCAAACGCGCGACTTCCTCCGCGGGCAACCGGTGCCACTCGGATGCACGCGCTTTCGGTGCGGCAACACCCGGAACTGTTGCCGTCCTCAGAGCGCCGCGCGCCCGATCCGGATCTGGAACGGATCGCGACTGGAGAGTTGGTGGAAATGCAGGCACAACTTTCATGGGCCGGTCGAGACTCGGCGCGCCCTATAAGGTTTTGAAAGCCGGCGATGCTCGCGTCTCTCCGCCAACGAAAGCTTCGCTCCACGAATAGCGAACGCTCCACATCGTTTGCCGAACTCACTGCAGCAATTGTTCAATTGGCCATTGACCCGGCCGCTGCCAGCCGCTAAACACCGATCCCGGAATGATGCCTATGAAACGACGATGGAATGGTTCTCTTTGGTGCGGGTTTGCCTTGGTGATTTCCGCGGCCTTGAGTTACGTCCCCGTTTTTTCGCGATTCCCGCTGACGCGCGATTTTCCGTGGGCGAACCTGCTCCTCTTTGGCATGGGCGGAGTCTTTCTCGGGCTGGGGTTAAAGCGCGCCTTTGGCGAGCCCGAAACATATCGCGGGAAGTGGCTCGGTTCCATACTGGCGTTGTTGAGTGCCCTCGGATTCGTGATGTTCAGCTACGGAATTTTTGTGGCTGCGCGCGATTTGCCAGTGGCCGACCAGGCGCCGCGCCCAGGCCAGAAAGTGCCCGATTTCACTTTGCCCGACCAACGCGGGACTCCGGTTGCGCTTTCGGATCTGCTTTCTTCAAAAGAGAATGCCGCTTCGACAAAGTCTCCCCGGCATTTGCTCCTGATTTTTTTCCGCGGCTTCTGGTGACCGCTTTGCGTCTCCGAGTTACGGAGCTTTCAAAAGGCCTTGCCGGAGCTTGCTTCGCGCGGAATCACCGTGGCGGCAATTACCGCCGATTCGCCGGCAGTGGTGCAGGAACAATGCGCCCGTCATGGATTTACTTTTCCATTTTTGGCCGATCCCCAGGCTGAAGTCATTCGGAGCTTCGGACTGCTCCACGCACACGCATCTCCGAAAAAGCAGGACATCGCGCGCCCGGCCGAATTTCTGATCGACCCGAATGGCGTTGTGCAATGGGTGAATCTCACGGAAAGCGCCCTCGTGCGCGCGCGCCCCGAGCAAGTGCTCGAGATCGTGGACCGGCTCGTGCAATAAAAATCGCCGGCCGAGGCAGCGCGCTGAACTGGCTGGGCTGTTTCAGATGGAATCGGTAGTTTCGACAATGGTTGCGACAAAGATTTCGACAAAGTTTTTCGACAAAGGTTGGGGCAAAGGTTGGGGCAATGGCAGCCGAGAACCGAACGAAAAATTCCACTGGCCAAATCGAGTTCTTTCCCCCAATTTTCCCCGCGCATTTGGAACCGATCATGTTTACCGGAACTTACACGGCCATTGTCACCCCGTTTAAAAACGACAAGGTTGACGAGCCCGCACTCGCACGGCTCGTCGCCATGCAGATCAAAGCGGGCGTCGATGGCATTGTGCCTGTGGGCACCACCGGCGAATCGCCGACGCTCGATTATGACGAGCATATTCGAGTGATCGAACTCGCGGTCGAATTTGCCCGCGGCAAAATCAAGGTGCTGGCCGGCACCGGCGCCAACTCCACCAGCGAGGCCATCTACCTGACCAAAGCGGCGCAGGACGTCGGCGCCAGCGGTTCGCTGCAGGTCGCGCCTTATTACAACAAGCCGACGCAAGAAGGCCTCTATCTCCACTTCAAGACCGTCGCGCGCACGACCAAGTTGCCGATCGTGCTTTACAGCATCCCGGGCCGTTGCGGTGTGGAAATCGGCGTCGAAACGGTGCGCCGCCTGGCCAGCGATTGCAAAAACATCGTCGGCATCAAAGAGGCCGGTGGCAACGCCGATCGCGTCAGCCAGCTCCGCCAGGTGTTGCCGGAGAATTTCACGATCCTGAGCGGCGACGACTCGCTCACGCTGCCATTCATGTCGGTGGGCGCTCAGGGCGTCATCAGCGTGGCGTCAAACGTCGCTCCGAAAGAAGTCGCGCAAATGGTGCGCGCGTTTGCGCAGAAGAAACCGGGAGTCGCTTTGAAATGGCATCACCGGCTCTTCCCGCTGTTCAAGGACCTGTTCATTGAAACGAATCCGATTCCGGTCAAGGCGGCGTTGGCCATGATGGGAATGATCGAAGAGCAATACCGGTTGCCGCTCGTCCCCATGAGCGCGAAGAACCGCGAGATGCTCCGCAAAACTTTGCAAGCCCTCGGGCTTTTGAAGGAGTCGTGAACCTCAACCTGCGCAGCGCGGCCGCAGTGAAGCTCGCTTTGCGGCGACCCAAGTTCTTGAACGCGCTTGCCTAAACGTTTATGCCGATTCGCATTATCATCACTGGCGCCAAAGGCCGCATGGGCCAAATGCTCATCGCCTGCGCGGCGCGCTTTCCCGAGTTGCAAATCACCGGCCGCATCGATATTGGCGACGACCTTTGCCAGATCATTGCGGAGGGAGACGTGGTGATTGATTTCAGTTTTCACGATGCCACTTTGCCGATTGCGCGGCTCTGCGCCGAGAACCGCAAAGCGCTGGTCATTGGCACCACCGGCCATAGCGAGACGGATAAGATCGCGATCAAGCGCTTGCAGGAGATCATTCCCATGGTGTGGGCTTCGAACTATTCCACCGGGGTCAATACGCTGTTTTGGTTGACCCGCAAAACGGCCGAGATCCTTGGACCTGGCTTCGATCTTGAAATTATCGAGATGCATCATCGGACTAAAAAGGATGCGCCCAGCGGGACAGCGGCGACCCTCGCGGAAATTCTGGCCGAGGTGCGGAAAGAGCAATTAAACGAAGTGATTCGCCATGGCCGTCAGGGCATTACCGGAGAACGCACCCCGGAGGAGATCGGCATGCATTCTCTGCGCGGCGGAGATGTGGTCGGCGATCACACCGTGATTTTTGCGGCAGCGGGCGAACGGCTGGAATTGACGCATAAAGCATCGAGCCGCGAGACCTTTGCCAATGGCGCATTGCGCGCCGCGCAGTGGGTCGTAAAACAAAAGCCCGGGCTCTATGACATGCAAGATGTGCTCGGCTTAAGAACCCTCGCCCTGCCGGAGCCGTGATGGCGCCGAGCCGGCCCGTTGCCGCATCCGCAGCCAATCTCTCATGGATGCTCCCGTCTCTAACGACTCCGCGCCCTGGGCCTTGATTGCGCTCGGTTCAAATCTGGGCGATGCGACAAAGAACATTCGCGAAGCGATGGATCGGCTCGAAGCGCTTTCGACCACGCGGTTGCGGCGTTCGTCACTTTACCAAACGGAACCTGTCCATTGCCCACCCGGTTCCCCACCCTTTGTCAATGCGGCCGTGGCGCTGATGCCGTTGCCCGGCGAAACTCCGGAGTCGTTGCTGGAAAAACTGCAGGCGATCGAAAAGGCATTTGGACGACAACCGAAAAAGTTGCCTAACGAGCCGCGCCCGCTCGATCTCGATTTGATCGCGTTCGGCACTGAAACCCGAAACACGGTGCAGCTGACCCTGCCTCATCCGCGAGCACATTTGCGGCGATTTGTGCTCGAGCCGTTGGCGGAAATCAGTCCCGACTTCGTTTTGCCAGGACAAAACCGAACCATGCAGGAGCTTTTTTTCGAGATGAGAAAGAGTTGAGCTGTGTTGATAACCACGGCGGACGCAGTCCGCTCATTTTTGGAGTGCGGTGGCAAAGCGATAGTGCGACACCGCTTTTGGCCATTGCCAAACGCGTGGAAAAACCGATACGCGCAGCCGTGGCCAAAGCGCCGTCGTCACTGCGTTCTGCCGGCGCAGTCCATAACCGTGGCGGAAGCAGTCCGCTCATTT
>JBFMDG010000715.1:0-3990 GCA_040754135.1 Verrucomicrobiota bacterium | reverse complement strand
GACCACATGGTATTTCTCGCGAACGGCTGGAGCACGAATGTTTCGATTCTCGACATCCGGGACCCGAACCAGCCAACGCAGGTTGCGCAAATCCCAATACCGGAGGGCAGGGCGTTTGACGTGGCATTGCTTGATCATTATGCGGTGATAGCGCAGCGAAACCAGGGCCTGGGCATCATCGACGTTAAAGATCCAGCCAACCCTGTGCGTGTTCGCGATTTCAAGCTGCCAGGGATTTTTGCCAATTCAGTCATGGTGCGTGATCGACGCGCTTATGTGGGGAATGAAAACGCCGGTGTGGTGATAGTTGACCTCACGGAACCGACGCAACCAGTGCTTTTGGGGATGGAACAGACGCCCCGGAAGGCCAACGGAATGGATCTTCGCGGGAACGTGGCGTTTGTGGCCAACTGGGATTTAGGATTGAGCATGGTCGACGTTTCCAATCCTGCGGCTCCTCATGAAATTGGAGGGTATCCCGCAAATCGCATGGATTACAATGGAACCGCATTCGACGTGCTAACGCATGGGAATTTTGCCTATGTCGCCGATACTCGTTCGGGCATGAGGGTTTTCGATGTCGAGAATCCAGGCGATATCCGGCGGCTGACGAGCATTCCAGGTTTGCTTTGGGATTTGAGCCTGGCTGGATTCCACCTCTTCGCGGCTTCCGGAGATTCTTTTGGCAGTCAGGGAGAACTGGTCGTCATCGATGTCTCTCAGCCATCCACTCCCGTTCGCATTGGCATTACGTCCTATTGGGGCAAACTGATCGGCGTCCAAGCCTATGGAAATTGGGTGTTGGGCGGCGGGCGGACCTTTGGGATTTTTAAGATGCTTCTCCCATCTGCTCCACCTGCCATCACGCACCACCCGCAAGGGCGAATCGTGGTGGAAAATCAGCCTTTCGTTTTGGAGGCCGCCGCGGCGGGGACTGAACCGTTCGCTTTCCGATGGTTTCAGAATGGAGCGGAAATACCCGACGTGACGGGATCTGTTCTGAGAGTGACGGCGGCAAAGCCTCAGCACGCCGGCAATTACCGCGTCGTCGTGAGCAATTCATTTGGCACGACCGAAAGTGAGCAGGCCAACATCACCGTAGCAGGCATTGAACTGAGAATTTTAGCCGACACCATCCAAGCCAGCCAGGGGCGGTTGAAATTCAGAGCTCGCGTCAACCCGGGCGTCCGGTGTGCCGTGCTGATTTCCGAAGATGGCTTGACGTGGCGCGAATGGAGAGTCATGACAGCGATGACGAACGAAATCGAGGTGAACGATGAATCGCTTCTGGTGGCGCATCGATTCTATCGGTTGGAGTCTCGGTAACCCGAAAATCCGATACAATTCATCGCACCTCCCATTCTTTCTTTGCTTTGCGCTTGAGCATTTGAGCATCCTCTTTAATTGCCAGAAGGTGCCCGCTCCACTTAGCCTCTGCGCAAACGATTTTGCTGAATGGCTCGGGTCCAGCGCCAAACTCCATTTCTGACCGGCGTGATCGAAGGCTTCTATGGGCAGCCTTGGTCACAAGCCGAGCGCTTTGAATTATTTTCCTGGATGGCGAGCTGGGGGCTGAACACCTATCTTTACGCACCCAAAGATGACTTGAAACATCGCGCTCTCTGGCGCGAACGGTACTTGGCGGGAGAAATCGAGCAGGTCAACGAACTCATCGCGGCTTGTCGTGATCGCAGCCTGCGTTTCATCTATGCGCTCAGTCCAGGTTTGGATATCCGTTATGCCGACGATTCCGAGATTGATCGCATCCAGGATGGCTTCGCACAACTGCTGGACTTGGGATGTGAGGATTTCGCGCTGCTTTTCGACGATATCCCGGACCGAGTGGATGCGGCCTCTCTGGAACGATGGGGATCACTTGCTGCCGCGCAGGCGCACGTAGCGAATCGAATTTTTGCATGGGTTCATTCGCGCGCTCCTCGAGGAAAGTTTTTCTTTTGTCCGACTCCTTATTGCGGGCGCATGGCCGAGGACAAATTGGGCGGCGAGAATTACCTCGCGGCCATCGGTCGCAATTTGGCATCCGAAATTGAAGTGTTCTGGACGGGGCCGGAAATTGTTTCCCGAGAAATAACCGCCGGCCACATTCAGTCCGTGGCCGAACTGCTGGGCCGCAAGCCGGTGATCTGGGATAATCTGTTCGCCAATGACTATGATGGGCGCCGGTTTTATTGCGGACCTTACGCCGGCCGTCCCGTTGAGTTGCGCGCGGCGGTCGGTGGTATCCTGTGCAATCCGAACAATGAATTCTCGTTGAACTATGCTCCCTTGCGGAGTTTTGCCGCGTTTGTTTTTGCCTGTGAGGATTGGGATCCGCGCGCGAGCTATTTATCCGCGCTTCAGGAATGGCAGCCGCATTTCGAAACGGTCAGCGGTCCGGTGACGCTCGAAGATTTGACGCTGCTCTGCGACTGCTTTTATCTGCCGCACGAGGAAGGGCCGGAAGCGGAAGCGCTTTACCAACGAGCGGCGGCGCTGCTCACCACCGATCCTGAAAGTTGGTCCGGCGCTGAGGAGGTTTTTTTGAGGCCAGCGCGGCGGCTGCGCGAGCTCTGTGCGCGATTGACGGAGTTGCGCGACCGAAGGCTCTTCTATGCGCTCAGCCGGCGCATTTGGGATTTGCGTGAAGAGCTGGAATTGCTTGAGCGCTATGTCACAGCCGTAAAAGCAAAGCCGCCTTTGCCGAAGGCAATTTTGCCGGAGACGTTCCGGGGCGGATTCATCGCGCGACTGCAACAACTGTTGACGCGTCAGTCTGATGGCACAGTTCAGCCGTCGTGGCGGCGTTGAGAATTTCCATGAGCGGATTTCAAATTCGATTGGCGCGGCCCGGCGATGAAGCCGGAGCCTATTACGTTTGTTTGAAAACAGGCGATCACGGCAGAGATGGCGAGCCATTCTATCGCGAAGATCCCGACGCTTTGGGGCGGATTTTTGTCGGGCCATATCTGGCGTTCGAGCCGGATCTCAGTTTTCTGCTGGAAGACGCCGAGGGGATTTGCGGTTACGCATTGGGCGCTTTTGATTCGCGGAAGTTTTACGACCGTTACGAAAGAGAATGGCGTCCTCGGTTATGCGCGCAATTTCCGGAACCGAAAAACAAGCCAAAGAATTGGTCTCGAGTCGAACAGGTGTATCACGTGTACCATCACCCGGATTATTATTGTCCGGAGCCCTATGCAAAATTTCCATCGCATCTCCATATCGATCTTCTCGATCGCGCACGGGGGCAGGGGATAGGCCGGCGGATGATCGAGCGGGTGATGGCGCGGCTGCGTGATCTTGGATCACCCGGAGCGCACCTCGGCTTGAGCGCGTTGAATTTGCCGGCTTACGGATTTTACCGGCGATTGGGGTTCAGCGAACTGGCTCGTGTCGGGTCGGGTGATGAGGAGGTGATTTACATGGGGAGATCGTTCGAGAACCAAGTTGAAGTTGACCGGCCGCGAGTTTGAATCCCAAATACCCTGAGACATCGAGATCATCATGGCACAAACGCTTGCACTCCTTGGCGGCAAACCGATTCGCCAGCGGCATTTTCCGGGCTGGCCGATCTTCGGAAAAGCCGAAGAACGACGGTTGCTCCGCACCTTGCGCAGCGGAAAATGGGGGTGTTTGCACGGGCCGGAGGTTTCCGAATTCGAGCAACGCTTTGCCGCGATGCATGGCTGCAAACATGCCATTGCCGTGGCCAACGGAACCGTGTCGCTCCGCATCGCATTGCTCGCCGCCAGCATTCCAGCCGAGGCGGAGGTCATCATTCCGCCTTACACCTTCTTTTCGACCGCTTCGGCTGTGGTCGAGGCCAATGCCATTCCCGTTTTCGCCGACATCGATCTCGAGACATTCAATCTTTGTCCTGAATCAGTGGCTGCGGCCATCACGCCTCGCACCCGAGTCATCATGCCGGTTCATTTTGCAGGACAGCCGGCGGAGATGGATTCGATTTTGGATCTGGCGCGGCGCCACAAG
>JBFMDG010000714.1:0-3998 GCA_040754135.1 Verrucomicrobiota bacterium | reverse complement strand
ACAACCGTGCTGGTTTCCACTTTTCGCTCCCGGCACGGCGCGGCGTTTGAGATTTTCCGCCGGTTGCGGCTCGGAGAATGGACGGTGGTGGTGAGTAATCATCTGCTTTTCGAATATGAAGAGATTTTGAAGCGAGACGCGCCGTTGCTCGGCTTGAGTTTGGCGGACGTGGATGCAACTTATGGACTCCCTCGCGCCCGCTCGTTCGGCCCTGAGGAGTTTTCGTCTTCGCCAAATTCCTTTCGCGGTTTCCCAAATCCCTCAAGTCAGATTTGATTTCCATTGGTGATTTGCCATTCGCCGTCGCGCCTTGGCATCCTTGCGTTGAATCGGTTCTTTTCCCCATCTGCCCAATCGCATAGATTTCACGCCGTGAACGTGACACCGGAGGAAAATGCCTTCGTCCAAACTGCCGCCAAATGAGAGCCGTCCTGGATACAAACGTCTTGGTGGCCGGGCTGCGCTCGAAACGGGGCGCCTCACATGAATTGCTGCGGTTGCTGGATCAGCGAGAATGGACAATGGTTCTGAGCAACACGCTTTTGACGGAGTACCAGGAAGTGCTGCACCGGGAACAGATTGCGTTGTCTTATACACATGAGGAATTGGAGCGCTTGCTGGACGGGCTGTGCTTGCGCGCGGAGAAGGTCCATCTTCGCTCGCGGTGGTGGCCGGTGCTGACGGATGCTGACGACGAGGCGATGGTGCATTTGGCGGTGGAAAGCCGAACGGAGTATCTTATTACCTTCAACGTGCGGCATTTGCAGCCGGCCGTAGAGATGGGTGTTTCAGTGGTGACACCGGCGGAGTTTCTGCGAAAATTGCGAGGAAAGTTATGACTAAAATCGAAGCCAAAGTGCCGGATTACCTGGCGAAGCTCGCCGCCGAAGTGGCCGAGCGAGAGAAAGTGACCATGGACCAGATTGTCGCGCTTGCGCTCTCGGCGCAGGTGGAAGCCTGGCGCATTCGCGACGGCATGGAGACGCGTGCCCGCCGAGCGAAAGCTGAGGACTTTGCCATTTTGCTGGACAAAGTGCCGGATGTTCCGCCAATGCCGGGTGATGAATTGCCGGAAGGTTACGAAAAGTCGCGATGAAAGCGCTCGAGGCTGAAGCGCTGGAACTGCAGTTGCACGAAGTCAACGAACAGGCCTACGGGCGCGTGATTTGCCGCGAACGCTGCTCGATTGTCCTGGAAACGAAACCGACTGAAATATGGGCCTGACCATTCACTATACGCTTTCTGTCCACGAGCCGCTGACCAGTAGGGAAGCGCGGGCGTTGGTTGGCCGGGCACAAGCGTTCGCCCGCGAATCTGAAGCCGAGTCCGTCTCTCGGCTCATCAAAGTGGAGTCGGATTTTCCGCTCGCACACGAATGGCTGGTCGTGCCGCGATCGCGGGGCGGCGCCACGCACGTGGACGTGCCGCCGGAAACCGGCCACATCTTCACCGTGGACCTGGGCAGGGATTGCGAGGCGTTGCTACTCGGGCTTTGCCGTTATCCTTCCACCGTGAAGCACCGGGAAAGCGAATTGCCAACGAAAGTCGGCGGCGGCTGGCGCTTGAGTTACTTCTGCAAAACGCAATACGCCAGCCGGCAGGGCTGGGAACATTTTCTGCGCTGCCATCGCACGGCGGTTGAGTTGTTGAATTCCTGGCGCACGCTCGGCGTGAACGTCCGCATAAAAGACGAAGGCGGTTACTGGCCGCACCGTTCGGAAAGAATCCTGCGCGCACGTCTTGACGAGATGAACGGCGTCGTCGCCGCGATGGGCGGCGCGTTGAAGGACGACAGCCGCGGGTTGTCCGTCGAGTCGCCCATCTTTGAGCATCCGCATTTCGAGCGGCTGGAACATCAAGGTCAGCAGCAACACGGCGCGAAAATGCGCGAAGGTGTCGCCGCCATCGCAAAGGCAGCGCGCCGGCGATGAGCCGGCTCTCGCATTTTTCAAAATGCAAGCTGTTAACTTGGCGGTTCACCATCCACCAGATTGAGCGCAGCCGATTTATACCCTACTTCACATCGGCCGGGCTGAATTATACTTTTTGACGCGAAAGTATAATTTCCTTGCGGAGGCCACCACGCGACGGCGAACATCGCCTCAGGCGCTTGGAAATGGTGGAAAACCGATGCGCGGGCAAATCGATCGCCTCATGATGAAATTCGCGGGAGTTTTGTTTCCGCTTGCGCTGACGATCTGCGCCGGCGCGACGGAGCCAAACCCGACGCGTCAGAAGATCGAATCGTTCGACGCCGATCCGCAGTGGGAGGGGAAAAATAATCGAGCAGCGCCCGCTCGCCCCGAGGTGATCGAACAAGATTTCGGTTATGCGGCGACGAATCGATCCGGAAAGGTTGTGGGCCGCATCGGAGGCAAATTCTCGCAATCGACACAGCCGGCCTATTACGCGAAAGCAATCACTGCATGCACACTGGAGAATCCTTTGGCTGCTTCCGGCTGCTTGACTGTAGAAGCGGCGCAATCGATTTCGGGCTGGCACACCACCGCAAACATTTTCGTCGGCTGGTTCAATGCCGATGAGCGCGACCTCATTTGGCGCCCGCGAAATTTCATCGGATTTCGCCTGCAATCTTCCAATGAACCGGACGGCGCAATTGTGGAACTGACGTATGGCACTCAGGCCTGGCAGGCGGGCGGCCGATTTGTCAATACCCGCGGCGGCGGCCAGGAGCGCCTGGTTCGCGAGTTGAATAGCTCGGCCTTGCTCCGCATCGCGCCCGACGGCGCGAGGCATCGCTGGAGTTTCCAATACCACCCGCAAGCGGCAGGTGGCGCTGGCGAAATGATCTTCACCTTCGATGGCGCTGAAACCCGATTTAGCCTCGATCCTGTGCTGCGGAAAGCGGGCGCTTCATTTAATCGGTTTGGATTTTTCACTCCGCGCATTCCCGGGCGCCACATGATCGCGTGGTTTGAAGATCTTGAAATCAACGGGCGCAAGGAAGTTCTGGATCATGACCCACTTTGGGACGCATTGGGCAATCGCGCGCGTTTTCCCGAACTCTCGCCCTATGGGCACAATCAATTCGGTTTTGCTTCGTCGGATTACGCCGGCGGGGCGCCGGGCGAGATGGGCGGACGCTTCTTCAGCTGCAATCCTGAGGAAGAATCCTCGAAAGCGTTTTACGCGGATCGAATCGGGCATTTGACTCTGGCGCATCGGTTGACCGCGCGCGGGAGATTTGTCGCCAAGGAATTCTGCATCGATTCGAGTTTCGCTCTCGGCTGGTTCAATGCGCGCAAGCAAGGCTGGCCCCTCGAAAATTTCGTCGGGGTTTATTTCGACAGTCTCTCGGACAGCGGCCGTATTGCGATGCCGATTTACGGCACGAAAGAGGGCAGCGAAAGCCGGGAGGGAAATTTTGTTTTGTTCGAGCCTGGAAAAAAATACGAATGGAAATTGGACTATGATCCGGCGGGAGCAAATGGACAGGGCGCGATTACGTTCACTCTGGGCAACCGAATGGTCACGCGCGCCTTCCGTGATGGTGACAAAGCCAAAGGGGCGCTGCTCGATCGTTTCGGGGTTTGCAATTTGCAATGGGCCAATAGCAAATGGTGCGACGTGTATCTCGATGATTTGAATTACACGGTCGAAGCGCCGTGACGATTGGGTGAGCGTCAGAAATCAGCCAACCGAAATCCCGAGGCGCATCAAGCAATTCTTCTGAACGCAGCGCTGGTCAGCTCGCGAAGATTTTATCCATGCGCGCGGAGAGATCTTTCAAGCCATCGAGCGAATCGCCGCCGCCTTGTTCGGCGATGCCCCAGCCGTCATAGCCGACTTCATCGAGGGCTTTCATGATGGCCGGCCAATTATTGGCGCCTTCAAGGAATTTGGCGGCGAATCCGGCCCCGCGCCCGCGCTTCATGGCCAGATCGCGGCTGAATTCCTTGATGTGGAGGCGGGCGATGCGTTTGCCCAGCGCTTTGATCCAGTCCACCGGATCTTCGAAGTAGATAATGTTCCCGATA
>JBFMDG010000713.1:0-4015 GCA_040754135.1 Verrucomicrobiota bacterium | reverse complement strand
GGCGGCGAAGGGGGGGAAGAGCCGCCGCTCTCATCAAAGAACCGTTTCCAACTCAGTGACTGGACTGCCTCGCCCGGCCATCGGCCCAGGTCCGGAGCCGGGCGATTTGTTCGTCCATGGTGCGCGCGAGTGGAACGGTTTCACGCAGGGCCGCCACCAAATGAGCCGTGGTCAATTCGCCCGGCTCGGCAAAGGCATCAAACAGTCCGCTGATAATGGCCTGCTCGATTTCGGCGCCGCTGAAATCGGTGCTTAATTCCACCAATTCCTTGAGTTCAAATTTTTCCGGGTCGCGCCCGCGTCGAGAGAGGTGAATCCGGAAAATCTCCTCGCGTTCCGCCCCTTGCGGGAGATCGACGAAAAATATTTCGTCGAAACGTCCTTTGCGCAGCAACTCGGGCGGGAGATTCGAAATATCATTGGCTGTGGCCACCACAAACACCGGCGAGGTTTTCTCTGATAACCAGGTGAGAAACGTGCCAAACACGCGGGCGGTGGTGCCGCCATCGGACAGGCCGGAGCCTTGGGTGCCGGCAAATGACTTGTCGATCTCGTCCACCCACAGAATGGCGGGAGCGACCGATTCGGCCACGGCAATGGCGCGTCGCATATTCTCTTCGGAAGATCCGACGAAGCTGCCAAACATGCGGCCGACATCGAAGCGGAGCAATGGGAGTTGCCAGAGGGAAGCGACTGCTTTGGCGCAAAGGCTTTTTCCGCAGCCCTGAACGCCGAGCAACAGGATGCCTTTGGGCGCGGGCAGGCCGAAAGCGCGCGCTTCGTCGCTGAGGGCCAGGGCCCGTTTTCGCAGCCAGCTTTTCAGGACGTTCATGCCGCCGACCTGTTCGAGGGTTTCGGAGGCGGCGTAATATTCCAGCAGCCCGCTTTTGCGAATGATCTGTTGTTTTTCGGCGAACACTTCCTGAACGTCATCTCCGCTCAGGCGTTCGCTTTGGACGATGATTTTTGCGAAGACGTTTTCGGCTTCTCCGAGTGTCAATCCGAGAGCGGCCTGGAGCAGCCGTTCACGTCCAGCGGGGTCGAGTTGAATTTGGACCTGCTTGAACTGCCGGATCTCAGAAAGGATTTTGTCGAGCAATTCGCCAAGTTCGGCGCGGGAGGGCAGGGGAAAACTCACCACCGTAATTTCTTTTTCGAGTTCAATCGGGATCTCGAGCACCGGCGAGATGAGCACGATCGTTTTGTAGCTGTTCTTCAACTGATGCGCGATTTCCTTCAGCCGCCGAACCACATTGACGTGATTCTTGTTCAGATACGGATGGAAATCTTTAAAAATGAAAATGGCCGGCTCGACCTGATCGATGACGTGATCGAGAGCGGCGACAGGGTCGCGCGTGGAAGTGGCGCGATGTTTGTGGGATTGCACGGAAGTGCCGGCGGGGACGATGCCGCTATTGCAACTCCATTCGAGCGCTTTTTTCTGGCGTCGATGGGCGATATCGACGACCAGATTTTGAACGCGCATTTCTTCGGCGGAAACGATGTAGAGAATCGGGTAGCGGGCGCGAATCAGAGTTTCAATTTCCTGCGCAAGCATCATGGCACTGAGCGCGGCTGGAACCGCAGTGTGTTTCGTGTAGCCCGTCCTTGCCGGTGTCTGGCCGGAACCCGGTTGGAAAACCGGCCGGCGACTCATTCAGCAAGAACCTGTCGGGAGACGCAACCGTCTGGTTGCGCTACATCGCTGGATAGTGCCCAATCAGGCGTCCCGAGAAAAGAATTTTCGCCACCAGGGAAGGCCAGGCTTCGGTTCGGCGGAGAGGGATTCGCTCAGTCTTTCCGGCACTTTGGCGGGCACGGGATGAAGGTTGGAATCGTAGCGAAGCAAATCTTCCGCGGTCTGGAACTCCTGGCCGTTTTGCTGAGCGGAGGCGGTCGTTTGGGTGAGGTTCTGATTTTCCTCGTGCGCGTGGCGCAGATGGTTCGGTTTCATACGGTCAGGCAAACTTTTGAAATGCCGCGGCGAACGCTTTGCGAGCGCGATGCAATTTCCCGCGAACGGCATCGGTGGTTTGGTGAGTCAATTCGGCGACTTCATCGTAACTGAGTTTTTCATCGGCGACGAGCAACAGGAGCAAGCGGTATTCGTCGGTGAGGGCGTCGAGCGTTTTTTGGATGCGCTGTCCCAGTTCCTTCGTTTCGAGCACTCGCAAGGGGTTTTCACTGTTGCTGCCCGTCCTTTCCCAAATGGCGTCATCCACATTGCTGAAGATGTTCCGACGATGCCACGCCTGAAGCAAGTTGTGGCAATGATTGATGGCGATGCGGTATAGCCAGGTGCGCACACCGGCTTCGCCTCGAAATTGATCCATTTTTCGATAGGCCTTTAAAAACACGTCGTGGGTGGCGTCTTCAGCCTGAGTGGGATCTCCGAGCAGGCGCAATGTCAGGTAATAGATCGCCTGCGAATTGGCTTCATAAATCTGAGCGAATTCTGCCGACTCACAAAGGAGCGGGCGCGGCCCGCTTTGCTTACCGGATTGCTCGTGTTCAGCCATGGCGGTAGTTGATGGCGATTGCACGACGAATTGGACCTGATCCTCTGTGGAATGTCACGCGCCGACTCCCACGGACATGGTAACGAATTGCCATGAGGGAATCCTGCTGCGAATCATTGCCGGACAGGCATTGATCACGGTTTCTCAGACTGTCTGGCTTCCAATTCGAGATTGAATTCCAACCGGGTGCGGGAATCAGTCTGGTCATTGCGAATTTCAAATTCCTTCGGTTGATATCGTCCGTTGACCTTCTTCACGGTTCGGACGGCAAATTCTTTCAACAGCTTGTTTTGTGAATCGTAACCTTCAGCCAGCACGAGACCGCCGGTTTCGAGATCGATCCAGGATCGGACCCGGGCATAGCCGCCGGCTTCGAGTTTGGGGTTGATGCTTTCGATCACGCGGCAGGAACGGCCTTTGCGCATCTCTTTGTCAACGAGGACCTGTTCCGGCCAGCGCAAAAACTCGAGTCCCAAGTCCCCGATCCAGAAATCAGTTCCGGCGAGCGGCGCCCAGATTTTTTCATTGGGCAACGATTCAGGGTCGGGCGGTGTTTCCCCCGGTTTTTCGGCTCGGGAATAAAAATATTCATTCGGACGGTCGGCGTAATGAATAATGACGAGTCGTTCGGCGGGGATGTTGCCCGATGATTTGGTTTCGTAAACGCCCCGCCAGGTTTCGTCACCGGTGACCACGCTGTAGCGCATGGGAATCTCGAATCGGCGGCCCTCGCCGTCACGAATTCGCAAAACTCCGTAGAGCTCGCTGCTTTCCGGACGTTGCGAGAGGACTTCTTCGACAATCGCCTTGCCCTGCACGGGATCAGACAAGAGTTGTTTGCGCGGGGGCGTCGGCTGGCCGAAGGAAAGGAGACCGCTCCCGATGGAGCCAATGAGCAATAAAAAGAATAACGCCCTCATTTCGACATGAGTGCCAATGGGAGGAGTTCGGAAATGTGGCGCACGAAATGGACTTTGATCCGATGCCGTACTTCAGCGGGCACTTCGTCCCAATCTTTGCGATTTTGCTCCGGCAAAATGACCTGTTTGATTTTCGATCGGGACGCCGCCAGGACTTTTTCCTTGATGCCGCCTACGGGCAGAACGCGGCCGCGCAAGCTGATTTCGCCGGTCATGGCCAGATCGGAACGAACCAGTCTGCGGGTGAGCAGGGAAGCGAGGGCCACGACGATGGTCACGCCTGCGCTCGGGCCGTCTTTGGGGGTGGCGCCGGCGGGCACGTGGACATGAATATCGAATTTCTCGTAATCGGTCAGATCGATCAGGAGTTTCTGAGCCTGGCTGCGCAAATAGCTCACGGCAATCTGCGCGCTTTCTTTCATCACTTCGCCAAGCGAACCGGTCAGGACGAGCTTTCCTTTCCCGGGCATTCGGGTCGCCTCAATAAAAAGAATATCGCCTCCAACGGGAGTCCAGCCGAGCCCGACAGCAATCCCGCATTCCTTGATGGCTTCGGCCGTCTCCGAGAAAAACTTT
>JBFMDG010000712.1:0-4019 GCA_040754135.1 Verrucomicrobiota bacterium | reverse complement strand
GGTAGCAATCCGTTCGACCACAGAGCGCGCGCCCGATCGTTCATTGTTTCCCTCACGCTGCACGGTGCATTTGTTTGACGCGGAGGGAAACAGCGCATCCAGCGAGACATTGGCCGCGTGGCAGCGTGCAGGACACAATTCGCTGGCAACAGGCACGCTGCACAATTTCGCAGAATTAAACCGGAACCGGCCTCCGGCAGATGGCTCGCACACGCATACCGTCTTTGGGATCAATGCACAGATCCATGCAGAAGATGACGTCTCGATTTTGGAGACCCTGACACAACACGAGGCGGTCGCGCGCTGCGCTCACCGCGTCGGCGCGGGCCGGCCGGTTATCGTTGGCCCCATATCGCTTGGACGCCGAAACGATTCGGTCGATCCCCGTGTGCGTACCCAATTCGGCGCGCGGTGGCTGCTGGAAAGCCTGAAGCTGCTGGCGAAATCCGCGTGTGTGGAAAGTGTCACCTGTTTTCACGCGCACGGTCCCGCCGGATTCATGGACCAGACTCGATCGACTCCCGTGGAACGACTCCTGAAGGCGCTCGCCGGGCGCGACACGCTGCCCGCCGACTTTGCCATTCCTGCATGAAACCGCTCCGCTTTGCCATCTTTGGGACGGGATTTTGGGCACGCTACCAACTCGCGGCGTGGCGCGAGCTGAAGGGCGCGGCCTGCGTGGCGCTTTACAATCGCACGCGAGCGAAGGCCGAAAAGCTCGGGGATGAGTTTGGCATCCCGGCCATTTACGACGATCCGCTGGAATTGCTGCGAAGGGAGCGTCTGGATTTCGTGGACATCATCACTGACGCCGCCATGCATGCACCGCTCACGCGATTGGCGGCAAAGCATCGCGTGGCGGTCATTTGTCAGAAGCCGATGGCCACAAGCGTTCGTGAGGCTGAATCCATGGTGCGCTTTTGCGCGTCGAGGCGCACTCCCCTCCTTATCCACGAGAATTTCCGGTGGCAGACGCCAATCCGCGCGCTGGCTGCGGAGTTGAAACGAGGTTCGATTGGCCGTCCCTTTCGCGCGCGAATTGATTTCATCTCCGGTTTTCCAGTTTTTAAAAACCAGCCTTTTCTTGCCGAACTGGAACAATTCATCCTGACCGACCTGGGCAGCCATGCGCTTGATGTGGCGCGGTTCCTTTTTGGTGAAGTGCAAACGCTCTGCTGTCATACGCAACGAATTCACCAGGACATCCGTGGCGAGGATGTTGCCTCCGTGATGCTCAGGATGCGCAATGGAATGACTGTCACTGTGAATCTGGCTTACGCGGGCAATGCGGTGGAACGCGAGGCCTTTCCCGAGACTTTGATTTTTGTGGAGTGTGAAAAGGGGAGCATCGAACTCGCGCCCGGTTGCGATTTGCGCGTGACCACGCGCACCGGCACGACGTCGCGCCGCCTGCTGCCGCCCAAATATAGCTGGGCCGACCCGCGCTACGCGGTGGTGCATTCGAGCATGGTGCCCTGCCAAACCAACCTCCTGCGCGCATTGCAAGGCCGGGGCGCCGCTGAAACCACCGGCAGGGATAATCTTCGCACCGTGAAGCTCGTGTTCGCGGCCTACCAATCGGCTGCGAGCGGCCAAACCGTTTCAATTCGTGAGTGATTCTTTATGAGCAAAACCAACACAATCATCGCGCTGGTTGGCGCCGGCGGCAAAATGGGCTGCCGTTTGACGGACAACTTTCGCAGACGAACCGATTACACGTTGCATTACCTCGAAATCTCCCCGAGCGGTCTTGAAAACCTGCGCGTTCGTGGCGTCACGGTGGCGGACCCGGCGACGGCCATTCCTATCGCCGACGTTGTCATTCTTGCTGTGCCCGATGTCGCCATTGGCAGCATTTCTCGCGAGCTGGTTCCGAAGATGAGGTCAGGGGCACTGTTGATGACGCTTGATCCGGCGGCCCCGCTCGACGGGCAGATCGCCTCCCGACCCGATGTGGGTTGTGTCATTGCGCATCCATGTCATCCGTCAGTTTTTAACTGGGAGCCGACCGAGCAGGGGTTTCGCGATTTTTATGGAGGTATCTCGGCCAAGCAGGCCATCGTTTGCGCGCTGATGAGCGGAACGGAGGCCGACTACGAACTGGGCGCCCGTGTGGCTGCTGACATGTACGCACCCGTTCGCCGAGTGCATCGCATCACGTTGGAGCAAATGGCCATTCTTGAACCCGCTCTGGTTGAGACCCTCGCTCAAACCTGCATGGAGGTGGTTCGGGAAGGTTACGACGTTATCGTGGCCAAAGGCGTTCCTGCCGAGGCGGCGCGCGATTTCATACTCGGCCATTTACGCATCCAGATCGCGGTGTTGTTCAAAGAAGTGAACGGCACTTTTTCCGATGCCGCCTACAAAATCAGCAAGCGGGCGAAACCCGTTCTCTTCCGCGAAGGGTGGAAGCGAATCTTCGAAATGGATGATATTCGGGAACAGGTTCGTGACATCACGACGCGCTGATGAAACCCGGCGTCAGCTCATACGCGTTCGGGTGGGCGGTGAAAGCCGGCAGGTTCGCCCCCGAGGTTCTGCTCGACTTCGCCGTCGCCCACGGTATTCCGGTGGTTCAATTCGGAGACCATATCCCTCTCCACAGGCTGGAGAGGAACGTTCTCGATCAAGTGGCGATTCATGCTCGCGAGACGGGAATTGAAATTGAAACGGGCGCTCGAGGCCTTACGCCGGCGCATTTGCAAGACTACCTGGAGATCTCGCGGCGCCTGAGCGCAAGACTGCTGCGCTTCGTGGTTGACGCGGGGAACTACGAACCGTCGCTGGACAAAATCTCTGGTGTAATTCACGACGCGCTTCCCGCCCTGAACGAAGCCAGCATTACGCTTGGCATCGAGAATCACGACCGATTTCCCTGTGCAGCCTTGCGCCGGCTGGTTGAAGACATCGGCAGCGAACGCGTGGGCATCTGCCTTGACACGGCCAATTCTCTCGGCGCCGGAGAAGGGATCGGAGAAGTGCTCGCGCAGTTGGCTCCGGTGTGCGTAAATCTACACATCAAAGATTTCGCCATTGCGCGTCTCCCGCATCTCATGGGTTTCACGGTGACCGGGCGAGTGCTTGGCGAAGGAATGCTGCCGCTAAATCAGGTGCTCGAAACCATTGCGTCCTGCGGCCGTTGCGAGACGGCCATCGTCGAGACCTGGCCACCGCCCGAATCCGAAATGTCCGCCACACTCGCGAAGGAAAAGGATTGGGCTGAACGCAGTGTTCAAGTTTTGCGAGCGGCCCTCGGCCAAATCGGGGGCAAAAGTTCGAAGTGATTTATGAAAACCAAACTCATCGCCTTCACGCTTGCCTGCCTCGCTCCGCTGGCCGGTTGCAAAAAATCCGGAACGCCGGAACGCGCGTCCCAGGATGACAAGCTCACCATCGGCGTCGCTTTCGAAACGCTCCAGACCGAGTTCTGGGTTGCAGGTTTCGAGGCCATTCGAGCCGATCTGCAAAAACGCGGGCACGTCATGCTCGAAGCTGTAGCTGACAACGACGCCAACCGCCAGCTCGAGCAGGTGAAGAACTTCATCACGCGTAAAGTGGATGGCATCATCCTCGTTCCCAAAGATGCAAAGACCTGCCTGCCGATGATCAAAGCCGCCAATGCCGCGAATATTCCCATCGTCCTTTTCAACCGTCCCGCGGACAAGAGTGATGCTCGTTCGGTGGCCGTTGTTGCCGACAACGCAGCGCTCACTCGCCAGACTGTGGATTACCTCGTCGCTGAAGCGCGAAAAGGCGGCAAAAAGCTCAAGGCTGCCGTTTTGTTGGGAGATCTTGGCGATATCAACGCGATCGGCCGTCGCGACGGATTTGAAGCGGCCGTGAAAGGGCAGGAGGACATCCTTGAAGTGGTCGCTCGCATTCCTACCGAATGGAACCAGGAAAAGGCCCAATCCGGTGTGGTGAATGCATTGCAGGCTCACCCTGACATCGGCTTGATTTTTACCAGTTCCGATTTTCTGTTCCCCAGCATTGTCAGCGCTCTCAAGAGCGTGGGTAAA
>JBFMDG010000711.1:0-4046 GCA_040754135.1 Verrucomicrobiota bacterium | reverse complement strand
GCGTGGTATTGCTCTGATTATGACTGCTGGTTGGAGAGGCATTTGCCTTGATTGGACTTTCGAGTTCAGATGGGCCGTGCTTTATTATCGCCAAATTCCGGCATGAACGAACTCCGTCCAGAAGTGCAAGCGCCTCAAGCACTGATTCGCGCCCGCTCGAAGCGGCAGGCGATGGATTGGAGTCTGGTTCTGGCCAGTCAGGAAATTCCCACCACCATTTCCTGGTCGGATTTGGAAGGATGGACGCTGGTGGTCGAACCGACGGATCATGCGCGTGCTATGGAAGCCATTCGTTTGTTCCGGCTCGAAAATCGCGGATGGGGATGGCAACAGCACCTGGCCTGGCCCGATGTTCACTTTCATCTGGGCAGCCTTTTCTGGTGCCTGGGAATTTGGGCAGCTTATGTGTTGAGCGGTGCCGGCGATTTCATTCCGCGCGCCGTCATGAGCAGCGCGGCCGTCACCCATGGCGAATGGTGGCGGCTATTTACCGCGATGCTTTTGCACGCTGATCACTCGCACTTCGTGGCCAATGCGGTGATTGGATTTATTCTGCTGGGGCTGGCCATGGCGCAATACGGGCCAGGCCCCGCCCTTTGTTTGGCCTGGCTGGCCGGCGCCTTTGGCAACCTCTGCGGCTATCTGCTTTATCCCACTCCCTATCAGGGTGTCGGCGCCTCAGGCATGGTCATGGGCGCGCTCGGCTTGCTCGCGGCCACATCACTCTCTTACTGGCGCCA
Organism: Verrucomicrobiota bacterium; assembly: GCA_040754135.1. Classification (GTDB taxonomy): domain Bacteria; phylum Verrucomicrobiota; class Verrucomicrobiia; order Limisphaerales; family SIBE01; genus JBFMDG01. The sequence continues at coordinate 3,306 of JBFMDG010000711.1, read as the reverse complement.
TAACCAAATGCCCGGTTCTTATGCGCTGCGCGCCGCGATCGCCGGAGGCATGTTGTTCATGTTGCTCGGACTCGATCCATCGAGCGATGTGGTCGCACATCTTGGCGGGTTTCTTGGCGGCATGCTATTCGGCGCTTTGCTTCATCTCGTTATTCCGAGTGCCTTCCGCAAACGCAATGTCATGTGGCTGGTGCTGCTTCTCCTCTTGCTCAGTCTCACGACCGCTCTCGCTTTCACGAGCAGATTGGCTGGGGCTTTGTAACCCTTCTGCGTGCGTTCGCCAAATCGTTTCTTCATTCCCTCATGGCCAGAAATGCAATCAACCATTCCGTCGGCCGGTGAAGCGTTCCCAAACGGAAACGAAGTTGCGCTCGCCACTCAGCCGACGCTACGATTCAAACGCGATGCGCGCGCGTGACCAAAACCAAGTTGTTGTAACCGCTTTGTGCGCGCTGACGTTTTTCTTCTCCACAATTATGCCCAACGCGCTTGCTGCCGAGCTGGACTTTCGAGGTGCGCAATTCATCGCGTTTACAGAGTTCACATCTTTTCAACGGCATCCGGCCGGCGCAGACGGCGGACCCCAAACTTGGACCTCCCCGGAAACAGAGGCAGGCCTGGAATGGAATGAACTGGTGCTCTCATGGAATGTCCCCGCGTCATCGGAGGTCGTTCTCGAATTCGAAGCCAGAGCCATTTACAGGGATGGCGCGACGAAGTTTTATTCGCTTGGCCGATGGTCGGCTCAGTTCCGCGAAGGCCAGGGCGCACGGCAGAGCGTGAAGCATCAGCGCGACGAAGATGGCGATGTCCACACAGACACGTTGGTCCTGAGCAGGCCGGCGCGGAAATTTCAAATTCGCTTACGTTGCGTTGAAAGTGCCGCCAGCCAAAGCGCGGTCGGAATTGATTCGAAAGCGGCGCGTCCGACCGCCGGCATCTCGGCATTAAAATTTCTGGGCGTCTCCCTGCGCGATGATCGGCATGCGCCCGAGCCTTCGGCGCCCAATCGAGCTGCCTGGGGCCGCCTTCTCGATGTGCCTGAGCGATCCCAAATGATTTATCCCGGAGGAAATGTGTGGTGCAGCCCGGCGAGCGTTTCCATGGTCCTCGGGTTTTGGGCCGATCGCCTCAAGCAATCGCACCTCGATCGCACCGTGCCCGATCTCGCGCGCGAAATCTTCGACCCGCATTGGCCCGGCACCGGCAACTGGTCCTTCAACACCGCCATGGCCGGTTCCTTTCCAGAACTGCGCGCCTATGTCACACGCTTCAGTGACGTCTCTGAGTTGGAAGACTGGATTGCCGCGGGCGTTCCGGTGATCACATCTGTTTCGTATGGGTTGCTCAAAGGGAAATCGAAAGGAGACGACGGGCATTTGGTCGTGTGCGTTGGATTTACGGAGAGTGGCGATGTGATCGTGAATGATCCTGGCACGCGCGAAAACGTGCGCAAAGTTTTTCCGCGACAAAATCTGATCTCAGCCTGGGCCACCTCCGGCCGGACGGTCTATCTCATTTATCCGGAAAAATGGGCACCACCCCCGAATCGCTTCCACCATTGGGCCTCGCGATAAGGCGCGGCTGTGCAGATGGAAAGTTCGAGGTTGGTTTTGCACCCGAGAGCTACTTCAGCCGTTTCCAGACTTCGTGAAACGGATTGTCGATTCCAAATTGCGTCATCGTATTCCCTTCGATGAGCACCTTGAATCGGAAGCTTTTTCCGTTGTCATGCAGCCAGGTGGCATCGGCATATTCCTGCGTCTCGACATACTCATCTCCTTTTATCGTGTAGCTCCCGCCGAAATGCGACATGACCAGGCCCGTTTCCGCATCGGCATGCGTGATCGTCCAATGCGTGCCGGTGCGCAGTTTAAGCCGGCGGCCTTTCTCCGGGATATCATGGACTTGACCGGGACTGCCGACGTGGACCCAGGTGCCGATCATTTGTTGGGCGACTTGTGCGTGCGGATCTTCTTTGGCTCCCGCTAAAGAATTGGATTTCCTGCACGCAATTGGCCCCATCACAATGAGCGCTGCGATCGTGAGGAGCCTGAGAATCTGAAGATCTTTGATTGGCTTCATAACTTTTCATGACCGGCTTAGAGTCCTCATTAACAGAAACCGCAGCTTGCCGCAAATCTCGTTTCCCGGTTGCTTTGACATTGGTCTTTTGTCTTTCGAGGAGTTGGCCCAAGAGAAAAGCGCACGCGAACCGAAGGGAATTAGCATGCGGAAATGGCTGGGCAAAAAAATCTTTTGAATCGGAGCGTGAGTTTTGGTTTGATGCACGGCAATTCCAAAGCAGCCAGCGTTTGTCCAGTTAAGACAGCGACTAATTCGATCCAATTTGTGCCGCGGATGAAGCGTCTTATTCTCGCAGTTGTAATCTGTTTGGTCCTTTTCCATCAGGCCACGGCCCAAAACCGCGTCCTGGAACTCGATGGCCAGCGGAGCTTCATCGAATTGCCACCGGATGTGTTTCAGTCACTCACCCAGGCCACGGTCGAGGCCTGGGTCAAATTCAACACCTTGGATGGATCTCGCTTTTACAGTTATGGCGGGATGAACTCCGATTTTTGCATCGGGCGCACCTTCCGTACGAATCGGCGGATTCAGTTTTTTATCAATACAACGGCCAGTGGTGGGAAGCTCGACCTGTTGGAAGTGCCCGCTGATATCCGCGTGGGCGCCTGGTGCCACCTGGCTGCCGTCTGCTCGCCTGAGGGGATGCGGCTCTATTACAACGGATTGCTCGTGGCCACCAACTCCATGTCGAAAAGCTTTTCCAGCCTGAAATCGGGCGGTACGCATTGGATTGGGGCCATGCATCGAATCGAGGATGCCGAAACATTTAACGGCCAGCTGGATGAACTCCGCGTCTGGCGCGTGGCTCGCACTGAACAGGAAATCCGGCAAAATATGCACCGGCCACTGACCGGAACCGAACCGCACCTCGCCGCATTCTGGAATTTCGAAGATCCTGCCAATCCCGGAAAAGATTTTTCGCCAAACGGAATTCATGGAACGGTCATAGGCACCGCGCGCGTCGTGGAATCCACCGGCCCGGGCGCGCTGAGCCTGGGCCCTGCCGCTGGCGCAAACACCGCAGCATCGGAGTGGCCCGTATTGGATCTCGACGGTTCGAACGGCACCTATGTCCGTTTGCCGGATAACATTTTCAATGAGCTGAAGGAAATCACCGTGGAAGGATGGGTGCGCTGGAGGTCGCTCGGTTTTTGGTCGCGGTTTTTTGATTTCGGAGAACCCAATTCGGCTTTTACGGTCACTCAAATTCAAAGCACC
>JBFMDG010000710.1:0-4050 GCA_040754135.1 Verrucomicrobiota bacterium | reverse complement strand
CGGACGTGCGGGAAATCGAGGACATGTTCAAGTTTTTCTCCTGGCTGGGCGTGGATGGTCACACCATCTCGCCAGGATACGATTATGACGCGGCGAAAAAAGACATGGTCAAACGCCTGGGCAAAGATCCGAAGGAATTCTTCCTCACCCGCGAAATGACGCGGCAGAAATTCAAAGACATCCAGCGTTGGGGGGAACAGTTCACGATTTTCGGCACGCCGGTTTATCAGGAATTTCTCGCCGGCAAACGCGAGTTGACCTGCACCGCTTGGGCCATTCCCACCTTCAACATTCGCGGATGGAAGGCGCCCTGCTATTTGATGACCGACGACCATTATCCGACCTACGCCGAAATGCTCGCGAAAGTGGATTGGAATAAATACGGGGTCGTCGATGGGGTGGCGCGTGATCCGCGCTGCGAAAATTGTATGGTTCATTGCGGTTACGATCCGAGCGGCGCGCTCGGCACCAATTACCGCCGCGGCGATAACTGGAAAAATTTCCGGTATAATTTTTGGCCCAAACCGCCGCGCTACCTGCAAGGCAACGAGGTCAACGCGTTCAATGGGGCGTCGGTTGGCAAAGGCCACCTTGCCGAAGCGAAAGCCGCCATCAACAGCGGATTGGCCGGCGCCAAGTCGGCTTTCGCCCGCGGCGGCAATGCGATTGCAAATGAGACGGCATCGACCAGCTCTTGCGGGTCGGGCGACTCGACGCAGCGTGACGCATTGCTCGCGCGCATCCGGGAGACCAAGAAGAGTTAGGCAAAACAGTTCCCTGATGACCTCACGCACTTTGGCATTGCGGTCCGATCGAATGAATTGATGGCATGAGCGCTCTTTTCCTTTCCCCACCGAGTTTTGATGGTTTTGATGGCGGCGCAGGTTCGCGTTACCAGGCGCGGCGCGAAGTGACCAGTTTCTGGTATCCAACCTGGCTGGCGCAACCGGCGGCGCTTGTGCCAGGCGCGAAATTACTCGACTGCCCGCCCCACAACGTGGGCAAGGACGATTGCCTCCGCATCGCCCGCGAGTATGACCACGTCATCATTCATACCAGCACTCCGTCCCTGCGCAATGATTGCAAGGTCGCCGAGGCCATCAAACAGCAGCGGCCGGAAACCAAAGTGGGATTTGTCGGTGCGCATGCGGCCGTTCTCCCCACGGAAACGCTCAAGGCTTCACCGGCGATCGATTGGGTCGGCCGCAAGGAATTCGATTTCACCTGCAAAGAAGTCGCGGAGGGCCGTCCCTTGGAGGGCATCCCAGGACTTTCTTATCGCGATAAAGAAGGGCGCATCAAACATAATCCCGAACGGGAGCTCATCCAGAACATGGACCTTCTCCCGTGGGTGGCGGACGTTTACAAGCGGGATTTGCAGATCGAAAAGTATTTCATTGGCTACCTCCTTCATCCTTACGTGAGCCTCTACACCGGCCGCGGTTGTCCTGCTCAATGCACCTTTTGTCTTTGGCCTCAAACCATCGGGGGCCACAAATATCGCGTGCGCAGCGCGCAAAATGTGGCCGACGAAATGGCTTACATGAAAAAGCTCTTTCCGCAGGTGCGGGAGTTTTTCTTCGATGACGACACTTTCACAGCCAATTTGCCCAGAGCCCGTGAGATCGCGAAAAAGCTCGCGCCGCTCGGTCTGACCTGGAGTTGCAACAGCCGCGCCAATCTCGATTACGACACCATCCGGTTTTTCAAAGACTCCGGTCTGCGCCTGTTCCTGGTCGGCTACGAATCGGGGAATGAAGAGATTCTAAAGCGCATCAAGAAAGGGGTGACGATGGAGGAAATGCGCCGGTTTACCAAAGCTTGTCATCAGGCGGGGGTCGTCATCCACGGCACATTCATTCTTGGTTTGCCTGTGGAAACACAAGCGACAATCGAGAACACGATGCGTTTTGCGCAGGAGTTGGATGTTTTCAGTTTGCAGGTCAGTTTGGCGGCGCCTTATCCGGGAACGGAGTTGTTCGAGATGGCCCGCCAAAATGGATGGTTTGTTAAAAAAGACAAAACCGATCTCGTCGAGGATGACGGCTTTCAACAAAGCGCGCTTGAATATCCCGGATTGAGCAAGGAAGAAATCTTCGAATCGGTAGAACGATTCTATCGCGCTTATTACCTGCGCCCGAAGCCGATTTTGCGCATCATCAAGACAATGCTCGAAGACAAGGATGTTTGCGTGCGGCGTCTGCGCGAAGGCTACGAATTCTTCAAGAGTATGGCGCAACGGCGCGACGATTTGAAAGCCGCAAAACAATCCACGGCTGCAGTGACCGTTTCCGCCCCGGCTTAAGTCGCGTTTCCTCAGTTCTCGCGTGGAGTTCCGCCCTTCAGGCCACTCCAGGCGTCGCGCGTGCCGGTGAAGTGGGCGTTGAAATCCACAGCCACTTTCGAACCCCTTTCGCCAAGCCTGCTGAAGGCCAGTAAATCCGTTTCGCGCAGAAAAGAAAAATGTGAAACTCGCGTGCGGGGCATCCTGTCATGGCTACGGGTGCTTGATGTGCCTGTGAAATCACACTGCGACGCGGGAAATAGGCCTTGACATGAGCCAGCATAAAATTAGCGTTTAACCCAGCTAAATTGGAGCTTCATATGAGGAAGATGATCATTAGCCAGCGCAGAAGCCTCCAACTCCCGGTCCGCCCCGCCTCGCCACCGGCGTCGGATTTCCATCGTTCCGCCTCTCTCGCTTCTGCCTTTACGTTAATCGAACTGCTCGTCGTAATCGCAATCATCGCCATTTTGGCGGGCATGTTGTTGCCTGCGTTGTCCAAAGCCAAGGGCAAGGCCCACCAAACCTCCTGCCTGAATAACCTCAAGCAAATCAGCCTCGCTTTTGTTTTGTACCTGGACGACAACAACGACACCTATCCTGGGGCGGCGGGGAAATTGCCAAACATTCCGGTTCCTGAAGATTGGATTTATTGGAATGGCATCGATTCCAGAATCCAAGATCCCAATCGCCGCGACCCGCGCCACAGCGCCATCGCGCGGTACCTCGGCGGTTTTCAAACGAATCTATTTCGGTGTCCAGCCGACAAAGACGTGAAGAAGCGCGCCATGAATCCTGTGCCGGGGCAGATTGCCTATCTCTACAGCTACACCGCGAACAGCTACTACGCTGGGACGAACAATAACGGGATTGTCTCGCTGATCGCTGGCGGTGGAAATCACTTCGACGATCTCTATTTTAAATCCACGATGGTGAACAGGCCCTCAACCAAGCTCATGCTGGTCGAGGAATATGCCGATCGAACCACTCCGGATGACGGGCGCTGGACGCCGACCACCAAAAAGCGCGCCAATCTCACCCATCCACCGCCGTTCGGCCATGTGGACAGTTACATTTCGGATCGCCACAACAAGAAAGGAGTCGTCTCCTTTTGCGATGGGCATGTCGAGGTGGTGCGGCCAAGTTTCGGGAATGATCCGGAGCATTTCGATCCGCTTTTTTGAAGCTGCTCGACGACTGTGCGTTTGTTCCCTTCCATTTGCACCTGGTTCTCGCGAATGTTTTCCCGCTTGAGGTCGCCTCAAGGGTTCGTTGCCCTCGGTTTATTGGCGGCTTTTTGCGCCGGGTGCAGCAAGAAAATTCCCGAGCCCGATCTGGCTTATCATCACTCCGCGCAAGGAGTGAATGACAAGATTCAGGAAATTCAGCCGCTCCTCGAAGAAGCGCTCGGCAAAAGTGATTTTCAATTCATCCACGATTACATGTTCTATTTGCAAGGTTTGCTTAGCGCCCTCGAACCCAAGCTCGAAGGGGCTCAAAAAGAGCGGCTCGATCCAGTCCTGAAGGAGTTGATTCGCTTGAGTCACGATCTGGATGCGACCGCGGGACGGCGGGACGAAGCGGCCACACGCACGTTGCTCACCCGCTTATTCGATCACTTGAAAACGCTGCAAAACGAGTTCCCGCGTAAAAAGGAGCCGGCAGGCTAAGAGCCTGTCTGAAAATTGCGTGGGGTCCTGCGGCGAGGGATTTTGGCCGTGGCCAAGGCGGCGAGGACCGAGCATCCCCGCAGTGGGCTGTAAGGT
>JBFMDG010000709.1:0-4084 GCA_040754135.1 Verrucomicrobiota bacterium | reverse complement strand
TCATCAGTTGTCAGTAATCAGTCATCAGTTGTCAGTAATCAGTCATCAGTTGTCAGTAATCAGTCATCAGTTGTCAGTAATCAGTCATCAGTTGTCAGTAATCAGTCATCAGTTGTCAGTAATCAGTGTTCAGTTCCAAGCAGTCAGCTCACGCCACTGAATACTGGCTTACTGATCACTGATTACTTTCCGTACTCTCCGCGCACGCTCCGCGCCGAACTCAAGTCCCGCGGCGCTTTCCCCGCCGAGGAAGTTATCGCGCTTGGCCTCAAACTCACCTCCGCTCTCGCGCATCTGCACGCGCGTGGCCTGGTGCATCGCGATGTCAAACCCTCGAACATCCTGTTCATCGCCGGCGAACCGAAGTTGGCGGATGCGGGGCTTGTCGCAGCCATGGATGACGCTCGGTCTTTGGTGGGCACGGCGGGTTACATCGCCCCGGAAGGCCCAGGCACGCCGCAAGCCGATCTCTATGCCTTGGGCAGAGTGCTTTACGAAGCGGCCTTTGGAAAGGACCGCCAGGAGTTCCCCTCCCTTCCCGCCAACCTCGCTTCGCGGCCGGATCACGCCCAACTCGTCGAACTCAACGCCGTATTGCTAAAATGCTGCGCGGCAAATCGGCGTGACCGTCACAGAACGGCCGAGGAACTTCGCGTTGACTTAAAAATGTTACAACAGGGCCGCTCCGTAAGACGCAAACTCGCGATCACCGGCGCGATACGGATGATGAAGTTGCCCGGGTTGGCCGCGGCGATAATTGCGATTTTTGTGGCAGGCGCAATCCTCGTCCGCGATCGCGATCGCACCATTCCGCTTTCCTCGGAACCGGAAGCCCTGAAGCTTTATGCGCATGCCAGGTATTTGCGGCAGAGTTCGACGCTCGAGCAAACACTTCAGGCGAATTCCAACTTGCTCATGGCGGTGAAGCTGGACCCGAAATTCGTCGATGCATATTATTTATTGACAGAAACGTATTACGGGAATTGGGGCAATCGACTGCCTCCGTATCAAAACACGCGCTCGAATCTTCAGTGGGTGGCCAACCATCTTTACCAGCTGCGCCCCAACTCCGCCCAGTACCACACGGTGAACGGATGGATTCATTATCTGAATTGGCAATTTCCTGAAGCACTGAAGGAGCTTGAACTGGCTGTCACTCTCGATCCTGCATTTCTCCGCGCGCACGGGATTTTTGCCGGGCTTGTGCTGCGTCTTCGGGGCGATGCGGCGGCAGCCTTGCGGGAGTTTGAGGCGGCCGAAAAGATCGATCTCGCGGACGTCACCATCCAGACGCACCTTGGCACGCCATACTATTTTCTGCGCGATTATCCGAAAGCAATCGCGCAATTTACAAAAGCGCGCCGGCTGGAACCGCGAGCGCATCTGCCGCTCGAATTACTGGGCGATACCTACGAAGCGAACGAGCAATACGAAGAGTCGCTGGACTGTTACGAAGCTGCGGAAAACTTGCAGGGCGGAGACCCCAAAGAAATCACCGAGCGGTACAAACGCTGGCGGTCCGTTCTGGCTGAAAAAGGGCCCCGCGGATTATGGGAAGCCAAGCTCGAATTTCAGGACCAGAATTGGCGCAATCCTTACGCCATGGCGCGATTGCAAGCCCGGTTGGAACGTGAAGACGAAGTTTTCACTTTGCTGAACAGGGCTTGGGATGAGCGCCATCCCGCAATGGGCTGGCTCCTGGTCGATCATCATTGGGATAAGCTGCGAAACGATTCTCGCTTCAAAGCGCTGCTGGACAAAGTGGGTTTCGGACGCGTTCCGCGGCTCGAATCGAGATGACTCAATAATGTTGCAGCCGGCGAATGCAAATTAGTTTCGCGGCTTGTACCATATCCAGGCCTTGGTCGGTTCGAGCGCCTGATCGAGTTGCTTCTTCAAACTCGCGGTGAAGTCGCACCGCTCGCTGTGGCCATCGACGAAGAGGACCGGTGCAATGAAATTGCCAGCTTCGGCGATGTTCCAGCTGCCAAAGGCCTTTCCAGGATATGAAGCCTCGTGCCAAGCGGTAACCGTGCAGAGAGGTGAGTAACGGTCGCCAATCGGGTACGCGCCCCACTCATGCATGCTAATGAAGCGCGCCGGCTCCGGCGCCCAATACTCCTTTTTGAGCGCAAGGTTATTCGCATCGTCCTCTGCGTTAGGATAGGAATTCGCGCTCATCAAATGGTTAAAGCTGTAACTGCACCCAACACTGCTGAAAACGGTAGGCGTGCGTCCAAAGTGAAACAATCCGCGATCAGCCGGACAATGAAAAGCCTCTCCTGCCGGGACGTATGGGGCCAGCAGGCGATCCTTCGCACGCGGAATCCAAGATGCACGCAGGGATCCATCAATGCCGCCCAATGCATCCCCATGCAGGCCGCTGGAAGGGTCCGACATCCCGGCGATCCCAGGGAGTTGCGAGGCAGTGGTCGGCGGAAAGGTATCCTGATGATCATCCACGTACAGCTTCAACCCGACGCCGATTTGATGCAGGTTGCTGATGCACTTGATCATGCGGACCTTTTCCTTCCCTTTGTTGAGCGCCGGAAGCGCCAGTGCCGTCAAAGAAGCAACGATGGCGATGACGACAAGGAGTTCAATCAGCGTGAATGCATCGCCACGATCTCCCTTCGGGGAACGGTGCCAATTCTGTGCGTTCTCGCGGGCTGGCGTCATCGTGCTGATCATGCTTTGGTCTTGAAACCTTATCGAGCAACGGCGCGAAAGAACACTGGCCCAGGAACCGGCAAAGCCTCAAAAACAAGGTTGGTGGGCTGGGTGCTCGAAATGTTAGTCAGGTTGCGCCATTGGACGAGATTCGTGGAAGCTTCGATGCCATACTCAAGCCCCTTCGATCCCGCCAGGGAAAGCTTCAACTGACCACCGTCGGCGGCCGGTGCGAGTGAGAGATTGATGATGTTGCCGGACTGGATGATCCCTCCCAGCGATCCTGCTGCGACAAAGTAGCCGTTACAAAAGCTGAGGGCATTGGCCCACGGCCGCGAGCCAAGGTTTAGCGCATCCAAGTTGTGGCGGCGCCATTTAACGCCGTCTGTGGAAGAAAGGAGTGCCCCGTGCGAGCCGGTCGCCACGAACCGTCCATTCCCATAGGCGACATTTTTAAGCCAGCTCGTCGCTCCCGACTCTTGCGAAGTCCAATTGATACCGTCGGTCGAAGTGACAATCGTGCTGGTCGTCGAACTAAAGTCAAAGAAGGCGCCGCCACCGCCAACTGCGACAAACCGATCCTGGCCATAGGTGACGTCATCCAGCCCATTATTCGGAAATTCCAACTGACGGTAGTTCCAATTCATCCCGTCGCTCGAAGAAATCATTGCAGGTGTCATCCCCTCCGCGTCAAAGCCGACACCGACGGCAATGAACCGGCCATTTCCGAAACATATAGCCTGAAGAAACAGCGCGTTTTCCAAAACGAGATCCACCGGCGTCCATTTCAATCCATCGGTGGAGCTCACTATTCCGGGGCGATTGGCGGATCTGTTATTTTCTCCGACCGCCACAAACCTGCCGTTACCATAACCGATATCAGAAAGCCCGCGCTGCTCGCTCGACTCCAGCAGCTGCCAGTCGAAACCGTTGGTGGAGGTCAGGATCGTTCTCGGCGTCGAGCTCGAGCCCACCGCCACGAATCGTCCTTCCCCGAAGGTGATGCCGGCTAAATGATTGCTCGTGCCGGAGGGGCGTTCCGTCCAACTCACTCCGTTGGTAGAAGTCAGGATCACGCCTTCTTGACCGACCGCGACAAACTGGCCGACACCGAAAGCGATGGCGTTGAGTGGGACATGTGTCGAACTATCACGACGAACCCAACGGTCCAGGGGATTCGACGGCTCCGTGATATTTAAGAATTGTTTCGCTGGCACATCGCGAAATTCCTCTGCAATTCCCGATGGCCATTCGATGCGCAGAATCTCGACGTTTGTTGCATTCCCCAGGCCAAAGTGGGCTTCAGGCTCGCCACCACCGTATCCCGCTCCGGAACTGATTTGGCGCAACTGCCAGCGGGCCTCACCATTAATGTAAGCAAGAACTCGGACCCTTGCGCCAATCGCCGAGCGGT
>JBFMDG010000708.1:0-4107 GCA_040754135.1 Verrucomicrobiota bacterium | reverse complement strand
GCGGATTCGTATTCGACACCAACCTCACCATCGCCGGCCTGGTGAGCGATGCCGCGTTCCATTTCGAGATCGAACAGTTCAGCTTCGTCGAAAACACCGATCCGCTCACCTTCCTCATTCCGAATTTCCGCGCCACGGCGTCGGTTTCACGCCTCGCCATCCCGGGATTATCCGGATCGGCGGCGCTGGTTTCGCTCGATCATTTTCTGCTCGACCTGACAAAAGGGCCGGGCGGCTTGTCGCTCGTCGCCACGGGCAGTTTGTCAATGCTCGGCGTGAATTCACTTTCCATTTCTGGAAATCTCAACCTGAGCAGCCAGGGCCTTTATGCCGACTTCGAATTGCGCGGGCACGATGGCGCCACCACGCTTGCTTTCGGCGGGAGCGGTTACACGTTGAGCGGCACCAGCCGGCTGCAGATCAACACGACCAACGGCACGCGGCTCGGCATTCCGGCGTTTACTTCGCGGGTCACCGTGAACGGCAGCCTGCAACTTTACGTCAGCGGCAATCCGGCTTTCAGCGTGTCAGGCGGTTTCGAGATGAGCACCAGCCCGGCGGGATTGCACGTCGGTTTCAGCGGCACGGCCCACCTCGGTTTGTTCGGTTCCTTTGGCGTGGGCGGCAGCCTCGGCATCGCCACCGATGGCATCTATGGCAATCTCGTTATTGGCGGACGATCGATTTACGGCAATGGCTTCACGCTCTCCGGAGATCTGCAGCTCGAGATCAACACGACCGGATCGTGGCGCGCCGTGAGCGGGTTCACCGTGAACTCGGCGACCGGCGGAGCGCTTTATGGCCAGCAATTCAACGTAGCGCCCAACAGCGTGAAGGTGACGTTCGGCGGCAACTTGAGCTTCGCCAATGGATTCAATATCGCCGGACGCGTTGTGCTCAGTGGCAGCGGCGGTGTCGCGGGTCTTTCCATCGACGGCAACATGAACGTTTTTGGATTGAGCCTGCGTGTCGCCGGCAGCGCCAACATTTACGGCGCGGACTGGTCCGGCTCGGGCGGTGTGGTCATCAACATGGCGCTCACCCATAACGGTTCGTCCACCGTGACGTTTTCGGCGGGAGGCTTCAGTTTCACCGGATCGGTCAAGCTGCTCGTCAACAGCAGCAACACTTGGCGCGAAGGTCTCGGCCCGGGCACTTACGCCGTCGAGGTGAGCGGGGCCTCGTTTAGTTTCATGGGCTTCACTGCCAGCGGCAGCTTTTACATCGGACTCTCGAACGGCGTCTTCAGCGTCTCGGTGCCGTCGTGGAGTCCGCTGACCATGGACTTCTTCGGGTTTGGCCGCATTTCGCTGACCGGTTCATTCGATTCAAGTGGGAATTACAATTTGAGCGCCTCGGCCAGCATCAATCTTTACGGTGAAATCTGGGTGCCGAACCCGCTGGATTGGTTCAAAAATACCGCCAAGCTTTACGGCAGCATCAACGTCTCGGGCACCCTCTCCTTCAGCAACAATCATTTCTCCGCCTCCGTCTCCGGCTCGGGATCGGTGGGCGCCGAGGTTTACAATTGGCTCGGACGCAAATGGGAATACATCAGCGTCAGCGCCTCGGCCAGCGCTTCGCTCTACATCTCGAACAAAGATCTCCGCGCGTCGCTCTCCGTCTCACTCGATGGTTTCCCATGGCCGCTCAACAAATTCCCGCCGCTCAAACTCGATCTGTACATCGGCCGCATGCCCGATGTGCCGCCGCCACCGCCATCGATCTACAGCTTCTCCGTTCCGACCTTCGGCACGGAAGGGCACTGGCTCACTTCGAGCGTGGCCGCATCACCGTGGTACGTGAATTACTCCTGGCACGTGTTCCGCGACGGCGTTTACACAGGCCTCACCGGCGCTGGATCGACCTTCTCATTTATCCCCGGTGATCAAGGCAGCTACGAAATTCGCGCGACCGCGACCGACCCGAACACATCCAAATCCACCAGCCTCAGTTCACTGGCCGTGGTCAACAACGCCAATCCCGCCATCACGGCCTTCTCTGTGCCGAGCACGTTCACTCCCGGGCAGAACGTAACCGTCTCCGCTTCGGCAAGCGACCCGGCCGGCGCGAACGACAGCCTCAGCTACACCTGGACGGTATTGAAAAACGGCAATCCGTTCATTACCGGCAGCGGCGCGAGTTTCACCTTCAAGCCGGATGCGGCGGCCACATACTCGGTCGCTCTGGTCGTCGCGGATGAAGATGGCGGCACCGCGCGGCGCGAAGTGACCCTCGCCGATGGTTCGCCCAACATTACCAGTTTCACCGTGCCCGCGACCGGATTCGAAGCGTCCCCCATTACGGTCAGCGCGTCCGCCACCACTGCGGGCGGCAGCGGTATCAATTACAATTGGTCGATTTTGAAGAACGGCGCTCCGTTTACCACCGGCGCCGGCGCGAGCTTTACCTTCACGCCCAATGACAATGGACAATATCTCGTTTCGCTCCAGGCCATCAGCCAGTCGTCCGGTCTGTCGGCCACGCGCAACGCCATCGTCGATGTGCGTAATGTCGATCCGACCATCACCGGGCTGGTCGCGCCCGCCACCGGGATTGAAGGCTCGCCCATCACTGTGACCGGCAGCGCCATCGATCCGGCTGGCGCCAACGACGCGCTCAGTTATCAATGGCGCGTGGAATTGAATGGCCGCGACTTCGCCCAGGGCAGCGGCGCCAATTATCAATTCACGCCGAGCGATGACGGCACTTACATCGTGCGATTGCAGGTCGCAGACGAAGACGGCGGCATTTCGACCTCGTCACAGGCGAGCATCGTCGTTGGAAACGTCGCGCCTGGAATTCTGCTGGCCACGGGCAATCAGACGCTCGCGGAAGGCCAGCTTCTCAACTTCCCTGTGCTCGCGTATTTCAGCGATCCCGGTTTCGATCACCTGGCTGCAGGGACGGCGGAAACGATCACCTTCACCGTCGCCTGGGGCGATGGCACTTCCGACTCGGGCACCGGTTACATCAGCTTGCGCGGCGGTCCGGGTGTTCTCACGGAAGGCCATTTCGGAACAGAACACGTTTATGCCGACAACGGGAACTACACCGTGACCGTCACCGTGCGCGACGACGACGGCGGTTCCGTCAGCCGCAGCTTCAATGTGGCCGTCACGAATCAAGCCGTGACCATCGATCCCGGTCCGAACCAGACCGTGAACGAAGGCAGTCTCATCGAACTCTCGCCGGCCATCTTCATCGATCCCGGCAGCGCGGACACGCACTGGGCGACGATCAATTGGGGCGACGGTTCACCCGTGCAAACCGCGGAGCTCACCGAGTCGCCTTTCGGCCCGCCGGGATTGGTCGGTGGCGCCGGAGGCGTGGTCTTCGGCACGCATGTCTATGCCGACAACGGCAATTACACCGTCACCATCACCGTGTGGGATGATGACGGAGCGGTGAGTTCGGCCTCATTCGTGGCCACGGTTCTGAATGTGGCACCGACGATCACCGTGGGCGGAAATCAAATCGTGAACGAAGGGCTGATCGTCTCGTTGCCGCCGGGAACTTTCCACGACTTCGGCACGGCCGACACGCACGCAGCCAGCATCGATTGGGGCGATGGTTCAGCCGTGCAGGCCGGATTGGTTTTCGAGTCGCCCTTCGGTCCGGGCGGCTCGACGGCTGGCGCCAGCGGGACGTTCGCGAGCAGCCATGTGTATGCGGACAACGGCACTTATCTGGTGCGTGTGACCTTCTGGGACGACGACGGCGGCACAGCGCAGGCGAGCTTCTACGTGACCGTCAACAACGTCGCGCCAACGCTCAATGCTGGTCCTGATCAAGTCGTGTTCGAAGGGCGTATCATCTCACTGCCACCGGCACTGTTCAATGATCTCGGCACACTTGACTCGCACACCGCTACGATCAATTGGGGCGATGGCACTTTGACTGAAGCTGGCCTCGTCACTGAATCTCCATTTGGTCCCCCCGGCTCGACCACTGGCGCAAATGGCACGATCGCGGGTCAACATGTTTATGCGGACAACGGCGTTTACACTGTGACTGTCACCGTGACCGATGACGATGGTGCAACCACAGTGGACACGTTGACAGTGGTTGTGCTGAATGTGGCGCCCACACTGAATGCGGGCCTCG
>JBFMDG010000707.1:0-4108 GCA_040754135.1 Verrucomicrobiota bacterium | reverse complement strand
ATGAACTGAAGAGTGTTTGTCTTCCGGGATAGTACTCCGCGGCGTTGAGGAGCGGCTTGAGCGGCTCCCATTCTTTCGTTGAAGCGGGCGGCTGCTCCAAAAAACTTTCGAGGGTGGATTGCAAAAGCGCGCCGGCTTTTTCGTTCTCTTCGAGCGCCAATAAACATTGAAGCAGTTTCATGGAGGTGCCGGTGGTGCCCTTGACGCCGTTGTCATCAATCCGCTTTTCAATCCTTAACAACACTTCGTTCACTTCGGCCGCGGCCCGCCAATTCTTTTGCCGAGTGTATAATTCCCGGAGCGAATTCAACGCCATCAAGTAAGGCCAGGATTGTTCGCCATACACAGCGAGCGCAACCGAAGCCGCCTCGCGATAGTACGGTTCCATCTTCTCCGCCACCGGAGGAAGCCCCATTCCTGATCCTCCGTAAAAATATCCTGTCCTGATGAGGTAATGCAGCCGGATGGGATCGTGCGGCTTGAAATGCGCATTAAGAATGGCCAATCCAGACAGGTAAAGTTCCTCGGCGCGATCACGGTTCTCATTTCGCGAGTAGATCAGCGCGACGGTTCGTTGCACCAAAAGTGTGCGGCGGTCATTAGGCCCGAAGCGCTTTCGAGCATATTCGAGGGTTTCAGCCGCCAGGTCCGCCGCTCCAGGATAGGAGATATCCGCCTCGATGCATGCGCCCAGCGCGCTGAGCGTTTTCCAATGTTTCGGACCAAAAACCCGCATGGCAAACTCTTTGGTTTCCTCGGCCAGCCGGCGCCGCTCCTCCCAGTTTCCAATGCGAACGCCCAGGGCGCGGCTCAGTCGCTCCTTCGCGGCAAAGCGCAAAGGATGATCCGGACGCAGAGCCTCACTTCGAGCCACCGCCTCCTTCGCTTGATCGACCGTTTTCGAGTTCTCACAAAAGAACGTGTAGTTCTCCGACGATTGAATCAACAGTTCAATCGTTTCCGGCCGGTTCTTTCCCAGCACGCGTTCATGCCGCGCGAGGGCGTCGTCCAAAAGGGTTCTTTGCTCTTTGAAACGAAACGATTCACCCAATGCCGCCGCCCGTTTTCGCAATGCATCCAAAGTGATCGCATGCTCGGGGCCGAGCATGCGGTTCGCAATCGAATGCACCTCCTCCGCTAAAGCCGATGCTTCATCGGCTTTGGCATGATCGGTTTGCGCGCCTTGAATCAAATCACCAACCAATCCGAGCAACGCCTTCAAAGTCAGCGGATGCTCTTTGCCCAACTCCCGTTCGTAAATCTCCCGCGCGCGATTGCCGTGGCGCCGGGCCGCCTCGCCGTCATCCAGACTGCGATAAATCCCGCTCAACGTGAGCCGGATGGCCGCTTCCACGAGCGGCTGTTCCTTGAACTTGCCTTCGATCGACCGCGCGGCGCGATCGACGACGGTCCGCAATTTGACTTCGGGATCGGGTTCGTTCCATGGATCGGCTTGTTCGAGGAGATCCTCATTTAAAAACTTGTTCACGGCCTCCGCGATTTCGGCCTGGATCTCGGCATTCTTTTGCGCGCGCAGCGCCTCGTTGCGGAGCTGGCTCATGCGAATGGCCATGCTGACGCTGATGAGCGTCGCCATGACGAGAATAATGCCGATGGCAACGGCAGCGTGAACGAGCGCGCGATTGCGCTGATAAAACTTCTGCATTCGATAACCGACGGTGGGGGCGGCCGCGGAAACCGGTTCATGGTTGAGGTGCTTGAGGAGATCGGCGATCAACTCGTTCGGCGTTTCGTAGCGCCGCCGGCGGTCTTTCTCGAGGCACTTCATCGTGATCCAATCGAGATCGCCTTTCAGCGCGGTTTCGAGGGCCGCGCTGGCAAGCCGGCGATTGCGCGCCACGGTCGTCTGCTTTTCCGCTTCCATGGTGCTGGCGCGAATGGAAGGCCGCTGCGGCTCTTCTTCAGCGATGATGCGCTGCATTTCCCCAAAGCCCTTGCTCAAAAGCTGTTTCTGATCGAACGGCGTGGTGCCGGTCAACAACTCATAAAGCAGAACGCCGAGCGAATAAATGTCCGTCCGTGTATCGACGTCCATGCTGCTCATTTCGGCCTGTTCCGGGCTCATATAAGCCGGCGTACCGATCATGGTGGCGTAATTGGTGAAGAGCGTCTTTTCAGTGAGTTTCTGGTTGGTTGCTTTGGCCACGCCGAAATCGATGACCTTCGGCATCGGTTCCCCGTGATGCAAAGTCACGAGCACGTTGGAAGGCTTGATATCGCGGTGAATGATTCCCTTTTGATGTGCGCTTTGAATGGCGCGGCAAACAGGAATGAAGAGATTAATTCGTTCCAGCGGCGAGAGTTTGTTTTTGTCGCAGAACTCGGTGATGGGCACGCCTTGCACTAATTCCATGACGAAATAAGGACGACCGGAATCGGTGCAGCCCCCATCAAATACGCGGGCGATATTCGGGTGATCCATCATGGCCAGCGCCTGCCGTTCCGCTTCGAAGCGCGCCACGACCTGACGCGTGTCCATGCCTACCTTGATGATTTTGAGCGCGACCTTGCGTTGAATGGGATGTTCCTGCTGCGCCATGTAAACGACGCCCATGCCTCCTTCACCGATTTTCTGGAGCAGTTTGTAAGGGCCGATGCACGTGCCTGGACCTTCGGTCAGAGGATCGTTCTCGATCGAAGCAACCGGGCGAGTTTCGGTGCCGCCGAAAATCGCATCCGCACACTCGAACGAGCGGAGCAATGCTTCGACACGATGACGACGCTCGGCATCATTGGCGCAGGCTTGGTCGAGAAACCGGGCGCGTTCCACAGGAGATTCGATTTCGAGAGCGGCGTTGAAGAGGTCAATTTCCACCTGACGATCGGGATTCATAATGAGCTCCAGGATTCAGTTCGCATTTTGAAAGCGCCGCGCCGCCCCTCGGTTCGGAGAGACGGCTTGCGCGAAATCCGTTCATGTTGCCGCGCACTTAAGGACACTCGATCGGATCTTCCGGAATGAGGTAGCCATCGGCGGCTGGTTCCGATTCGGGATTGCGGGATTCTATCGTTCCGCTCATGGGCAGGTCAACCAGCGCGGCGAAGAACTCCGAGACCGGTTTGCCATCGAATTTATAGAGGTATCCGAGGTGCACGTTTTCGGCGAGGCCTTCTGGCGTGACGATGGTTTGGCCTTCCGTCCAAAAGCGCCAGCGGGCGTTTCCAGCCGGTGTGTTGGGCAAGCGTTGCACCGCCATGCAACTTCCACCGGGCGCATACTTGAAACCCGCTGAGTTTGGTCTGCTGCCAAAATAAACGGTCCAGGTTTCGCCCGCGTGATCTCGAACCACCAAACGCGCATTCACATAGCGGATGATTCCTGGCGGAGTGTCGTCGTGGTTTAAACCATAAATCTGAAACATCGTGATCGGGATGGTGGCATCCGTGTAATCAGGCCGATCCGCCGTGGTGTTGACGCCGGTTGGCGCCGGAGCCCAATGGGCGGGCAGATCCTCGGGAAATCCGGCGCTCCACAAAAAATGACGCACCGCCGGTTTCTTGTACTGATAAGCCAAATGGATGTTGATGTTTTGTTCCCCCATCACTTGAACGCTGACATTCTCGAGTGTGTCCTGGTACGACGGCTCGACGGTCGTCGCAGGCAAAGTCGGATCGCTCGTGTAAGTATTTCCATCCGCCACCACGCGGTTGGCCAGGGCGCTGGGGATGCCACTCGCCGCGGTGTGAAGATCATCGAGCCAGAATTGGCTGCTGATGGGAGGATCTTTGGGATAACCGCCGCCGCCCTTCCCTCCGCCGCTTGCCGCGGAAATACAGTTGCCGGACAAGCCGATCATGGCCGTGGCCAGAATGAAACCAGACCGACACCGACACCGAATTGCGCGGGACAGGATCCGTTGCAGGAGTGGGAGTGAGTTGCCATTCATGTTTGGGTTGATGGTGTTCTTTTGCATGTCGAGTTTTGCCTTTCTACTTCCAGTGCGAGAACACACACCCAAAAGGGACAGATGATTTTGAAAATTTCCGGCGGGCCTCACCAATACCGGCAGGCATGGACGACAGCGCCGTTAGGAACGCAGGAAACAGCCAATGGCGACGATCACCCAGGCCTGAAGCGATCAAGCCT
>JBFMDG010000706.1:0-4119 GCA_040754135.1 Verrucomicrobiota bacterium | reverse complement strand
CGATTGTTTACCACCATTGCGCCGGATGCCATCGCCCTGGGCAATCGGCCCCTTTCCCTCTGCTCACGTACGCCGACGCCCAAAAGCGTGCGCGGGACATCTTGAAAGTCACCGCGAATGGTCTAATGCCGCCGTGGCTGCCCGACCCCGGGGAACTCAAGTTCGCGGAGGAACGGAGGCTGACGCAACGGGAACTCGACTTGATTTCCCAATGGGTTGAACAAGGGGCCATCGAAGGGCGGCTCGACGATTTGCCGCCTTTGCCAAAATGGAATGATGATTGGCAACTTGGAAAACCCGACCTGGTCGTGCAGATGAACGAAACGTACACCTTGCCGGCCGACGGTCGTGATTTATATCGCAACTTTGTCATTCCGATTCCGGTGCAAATGCCGCGATTTGTTCGTGCGGTGGAAATCCGGCCTGGCAACACTCGCGTGGTGCATCATGCTGTTTTGCAGATCGATCGCACCTCAACCTCGCGGCAGTTGGACAACCAGGATCCTGAACCGGGCTATGGCGAAGGGATGAGTTTCGGCACCGCGCAAATTCCCGACGGGCATTTTCTCGGTTGGACCCCGGGGAAAGCGCCGTATGCGGGCCGCGCGGATCTGGCCTGGCGGTTGAGTCCGGAAACCGATTTCGTTTTGCAATTGCACATGCGTCCTTCGGGAAAGCCGGAGCCGATTCGGGCTTCAATTGCGCTCTATTTCACGGAACGTGAGCCGGCAAATTTCCCCTACGCGCTGGTCCTTCGCTCGAAAGAAATCGACATCCCGGCGGGAGAAAGCAATTACCGCGTGCAAAAAGAGTTCGAATTGCCCGTAGCGGTCGAACTGCTCAGCGTTTACCCCCACGCTCATTACCTTGGCAAAGATTTGCAGGCGCGGGCCACGCTTCCCGATGGCACTCAGATCCAGCTGCTGCGCATTCGCGACTGGGATTTCAATTGGCAGGATGATTATCGCTACGCGCGTCCCGTGTTTCTTCCGGCCGGCTCGAAAATCTCGATGGATTATCTTTTCGACAATTCGCCGGCGAATTTCCGCAATCCAAATCAGCCGCCACGCCGCGTCAGCTACGGTCGCAACTCGACCGATGAGATGGCGGAATTGCTTTTACAGGTGCTGCCAGCGACGGCTGAAGCGCGGGAAGTTTTGCGCCGAATCGCCGCGCGGGAAGCGTTGCTTGAAGACATTGCACAGCATGAGCGCCGGCTCACCAGCACTCCCGGCGACGCGCGCACCCATCGAATCCTGGTGAACCGTTATTTCCAGTTGGGTGAACCGGACCAGGCGCTCGAGCATTTCCGGCGCGCATCGCAGATCGAACCACCTTCCGCTCAGGCGTTACACGCCGTAGCCGATGCGCTGGCTGAGACCGGCCGCCTAGATGCGGCTCGAGAGTTCTTTGAGGCCGCGTTGCACCTCGATCCCAACATGGCTCCTGCCCTGAACGGCCTGGCGCAAGTTTTGTCGATGCATCCCGACCCCACAAAACGCAACGCTCGAAACGCAATTGAACTCGCGCAGAAAGCGGTCGAGCTGACAAAACAACAAGATCCTTCGGCATTGGAAACTTTGGCCTTTGCTTACGCGGTCGATGGGCAATCAACTCTCACCCTGGCTACGGCGGAGAAGGCGATCGCCTTGGCGCAACGTCAGGGAAATCAGCCGCTCGCCGATCGGATCCGGCAGAGGCTGACCCATTTTCAACAGAGCTTGTCCCCTCCAGCGCAACCTCGCTGATCGCGCATGCATTTGGGACCCGCCCGCTGCCCCAGCTGGCCTTTCCTTGCCGTGAGGAGTTCGGTTCGGTAAGTTCGGCGGCGTCCTCGATGAAACCCTTGCAGCACCACGATGCACGCATGCTGTGCCAGGCGATGTTGCTGTTCCTTTTTATTCTTTCGCTCCGGTCAGCCACCATCGATTGGGTTCAGCGCAATGGTTATCGCGATCGTCAAGTCGCAGTGCCAGGCCCCGAATCGCGCCCTGGATTTGTCCTGCTGCCCATGGCCGAAACAGGATTGGCTTTCACCAATCAACTTTCCGATTTGCTCGCCTTGAACAATCAGATCCTGGAAAACGGCGCTGGCCTGGCCATCGGCGATGTCGATGGGGACGGTTGGTGCGATCTCTATTTGTGCGGGGCGGAAAATGACAACAAACTCTTCCGTAACCTCGGCCAATGGAAATTCGAAGAGGTCACGAAAGCGGCCGGTGTCGGTTGTCCCGGCCAGTTTTCAACGGGCGCCGTTTTCGCGGACACTGATGGCGATGGCGATTTGGATCTGCTGGTGAACGGTCTTGGCGTTGGCACGCGCCTTTTTCTTAACGACGGCCGCGGCCAGTTTCGTGAGGACACTTCATCTGGCCTCAAGCGCACTGGGGCCGCGACCTCTCTGGCGCTGGCCGATTTCGAGGGGGATGGAGATCTCGATTTGTATGTGACGAACTATCGTGTCTCATCCGCGCGCAGCGATCCCACACCGCCCAAGCTCACCGCCCGAGTTGTCGATGGCAAAGTAATGGTCTCGCCGGAGGATCGCTTCACTGGATTCCTGCGCACCGATGGACAAATCGAGGTGGTTGAAAAAGGCGAACCCGACGTTTTCTACCTCAACAACGGCCAGGGCAAGTTCGCGCCAGTCGGATGGACCACGGGAACATTCCTCGAAGCCGATGGCAAACCGGTCAAAGCGCCGCCGGAAGATTGGGGGTTATCGGTGCTGTTTCGAGATTTGAATGGGGATGACAAACCCGATCTTTATATCTGCAACGACTTTGCTCATTCGCCCGATCGTTTTTGGCTGAACACCGGTCAGGGACAGTTCCGCGCCATCGACCCATTGGCATGGCGCAACATGCCTTTGTCTTCCATGGCGGCCGACGTGGCCGATATCAACCGTGATGGTCACGACGATTTATTTGTGGTTGAGATGCTGAGCCGGAACCATCGGACCCGTCAGCATCAACGCGCCAATGTGCTGAAGGCGGAATTGAATTTGCCGTTTGGCGAACCGGCATTTCGTCCGGAAGTATTGCGCAATACGCTGCAATTAAGCCGCGGCGATGGCACCTTTGCCGAGATCGCCTGGCTGGCCGGGCTGGCCGCCTCCGATTGGTCATGGAGCACAGCGTTTCTGGATGTCGATCTGGATGGCTGGGAAGACATCCTGGTTGTGACGGGCAACGCTCACGATGTGCTCGACATCGATGCACAAAACGAGCTCGATCGACCGCCGCCCGGGAATACCAAACGCGGTCTCGAATTCTATCCGCGCCTCGAACAACCCAATCTCGTCTTTCGCAACCGAGGGAATCTCACTTTCGAAGACAAAAGTGACGCGTGGCGTTTTAACGCCACCGGTGTTTCCCAAACATTAGGGCTGGGCGATTTCGATCGTGATGGCGACCTCGATGTCATTGTCGGCAATTTGAATCGTGAAGTTTGGGTGTACCGCAACGATTGCCCTGCGCCGCGAATTGCCGTTCGCTTAAAAGGCCGGCCTCCAAACACCGCCGGGATCGGCGCGCGAATTCTGGTTACTGGCGGACCGATCATGCAATCGCAAACGATCCAAAGTGGAGGGCGTTATCTTTCCGGCGACGAAGCGTTGCGCACGTTTGCCGCGGGATCGGGAGAGCGTTTCGAGATTGAAGTGCGCTGGCCTCGCGGGCAACGGAGCGTCGTCAAGGATGCTCCTCCGAACCACATTTACGAAATCGAAGAACCGTCGCCCGCAGCAGGGCCATCTGAAAGCGTGACCTCGACCCAACCCGGACTGAACTCAGCTTCGCGGCAACAGCCGCTTCCCCGGTGGTTCGAAGATCTCAGCGCAAAACTGAATCACGCGCATAAAGACGAAGCCTTCGACGATTTTGCGAGGCAGCCGCTGCTTCCGAACAAGGTGAGCCAACTCGGACCGGGAATCACCTGGTTTGATTTGAATGACGATGGTTGGGATGACCTGGTGGTGCCGGCGGGGCGAACGGGGCAACTCGCGGTTTTCCAAAACAACGGCGACGGCCATTTTAAGAGAATGGATTGGCCGATGTTCAATCCGCCGCTGGCACGCGATCAAACCACGGTGCTGGGCTGGCGGAAAGGTCCCGGGCA
>JBFMDG010000705.1:0-4125 GCA_040754135.1 Verrucomicrobiota bacterium | reverse complement strand
AGGAGGGTCAGCGCGATACGATGTTTCATAGAGCTTGTTCTTTTTGTTTTAGTTTGGGGCGTTTTGCCCAACGAGCGGAATTACACAGCAGAGGATCGGGGAGTTTCAGAAAAGTTTTGGGACCGCATTGATGGAGTTGCGCGCCGGCTGGTTCCGGGATTAAAGTCGGCCGGCATGCAAATACCGAAAAGTGCGCGCATTTATGTCGCAGGTCATCGCGGGTTGGTCGGGAGTGCCATCTGGCGCGAGCTCGAGCAGCGTGGTTTTACAAACTTGCTCGGCTGCACACGAACCGAACTTGACCTGCTCGATGCGGCCAAGGTTTCGGCGTGGTTTCAACGGGAACGTCCCGAATACGTGTTTGTGGCTGCGGCAAAAGTCGGAGGAATCCAGGCGAACAATCAGTTTCCCGCGAATTTTCTTTTCGAGAACCTTCAGATCCAAAACAACGTCATCCATGCCGCCTATCGCACCGAGGTCAAGAAGCTCCTGTTCCTTGGGAGTTCCTGCATTTACCCGAAGCTCTGTCCGCAACCGATCAAAGAAGAGTATCTGCTCACCGGCCCGCTCGAACCGACCAATGAATGGTATGCCATCGCGAAAATTGCCGGCATCCGCCTTTGCCAGGCGTTTCGACGCCAATACGGCTGCGATTTCATTAGCGTCATGCCTTCGAACATTTATGGGCCGAACGACAATTACGATCTCGAAACATCGCATGTCTTGCCGGCATTGATCCGCAAATTCCATGAAGCGAAGGTGACAGGGGCTCCACGCGTCGTCTGCTTTGGAACCGGAGCGCCGTTGCGGGAGTTGCTTTACTCGGAAGATCTGGCGCGGGCGTGTGTTTTCGCCATGGAACATTACAGCGGGGAAGGGTTTTTGAACGTCGGTTATGGCGAGGACATTTCCATTCGGGATCTCGCGTTCAAAGTTCGCGCGATTGTGGGTTTTACGGGAGAGATCACCTGGGACACTGCCAAACCTGACGGCACGCCGCGCAAGCTTCTCGACAGTTCAAAGATTTTCCAATTGGGTTGGCGGCCCAAAATCGATCTCGATACCGGAATACGGCTGGCCTACGAAGATTTTCAGAAATCGTTGCCTCTGCAAAAAGGACGAACGGTAATCTCCGCTCCTTGACTTGACCGTTGGTCGCTTCCCTCGGCCAGAAGCGCAAAGTCGAGGACCTGCTTGATTCCCAACAACTCTCGATCCGTGGAGTCGGTGGATATCGCGTGCGGAAAGGCTTGAACTCAGTCCGCTTGAGAATTCTTCAGACGATCCAACTCGGTCTGCGTCATTTCGAGGATCAATTCCTTGAAGGAAGTCTTCGGACACCAATTTAAAATCCGTCGTGCTTTGGCGGCATTCCCAACCAATCGCTGTGGCTCGACAGGCCGGACAAAGCGTGGATCTCGCTGCACGAATTGCTGCCAGTCCAGGCCCACCGCGGCGAATGCGTGTTCAACCACTTCCTGAACGCTGTGCAGTTCGCCAGTGGCGAAGACAAAATCGTCGGGCTGCTCTTGCTGCAACGCCAGCCACATCCCGAGCACATAATCGCGGGCATGCCCCCAATCGCGTTTCGCCGAAGTATCCCCAAGCAAGAGTTCCTTTTGCAGCCCGAGTTTGATGGCTGCAGCCGCGCGGCAAATTTTTTGCGTGACGAAGTTTTCTCCGCGTCGTGGCGATTCATGATTGAACATGATTCCGTTGCAGGCAAACAGGCCGAACGTGCGGCGATAGGTTGAGACGATTTGGGTGGCGAATGCTTTGGCGCAACCATAGGGATTGATCGGCGCGTAAGGGGTGTTCTCGTCCTGCGGGACCGATTGCGGTTCGCCGAAGATTTCACTGGAAGAGGCGTGAAAAAGCCGCGCCGGTTTGGGAAGGTCGCGAATCATTTCCAAAAGCCTCAATGTGCCCATGGCCGTCAATTCGCATGTCGATTCGGGAATTTCGAAACTCAATCCTACATGGCTTTGCCCGGCCAAATGATAAATCTCATCAGGGCCAGCCTTTACCAGAACCCGGCGCAGCGTGGTCGGATCGCTTAAGTCCGCATAGTGCAGGAACAGCGTTCGGCCATAAATCTGCGGATTGCTGTAAAGATGGTCGATGCGCGATCGGTTCAGGCTGCTGGTGCGACGCACCATTCCATGAACTTCGTAGCCCTTCTCGAGTAACAGTTCCGTCAGGTAAGATCCGTCCTGTCCCGTGATTCCGGTGATAAATGCGCGGCGCATAGAAAGAATAGAAAATGAAATCAGAGCAAAAGCCGCTGGCGCTGGCCTCGATTGGAGGCCGAGAGGTTCGGCGAAAGGTATCGCCGCGGCGCCGGCATTTCCGTGCGCCTCATCCCGTCACCCTGATCCTTCCTTTACGATGGTCTTCGAGGAGTTTGATATCCGCGTCAACCATCAGCTTGACCAGTTCCGCAAAGCGCACCTTCGGTTCCCAGCCCAGTTGCCGTTTGGCTTTGGAAGCATCTCCGATCAACAAATCGACTTCCGCCGGGCGATAGTAGCGTTCGTCGATGGCGACATGCTTTTCCCAGGCGAGTCCGACATGCCCAAAGGCCACATCCAGAAACTCGCGGATGGAATGGGTTTCGCCGGTGGCAATCACATAATCGTCCGGCTTCTCCTGCTGCAGCATGAGCCACATGGCTTCCACGTATTCTTTGGCGTAACCCCAATCGCGCTTGGCGTCGAGGTTGCCGAGATACAATTTCTCCTGCAAACCGGCGAGGATGTGAGCCACGGCACGCGTGATTTTTCGGGTCACGAAAGTTTCGCCGCGCCGGGGCGATTCGTGGTTGAAAAGGATGCCGTTGCTCGCGTGCAGTCCGTATGACTCCCGGTAATTGACGGTGATCCAATAAGAAAAAACTTTGGCGCAACCGTACGGGCTCCGCGGGTAGAAGGGAGTGTTTTCGGTTTGCGGCACCTCCTGCACTTTCCCGAACATCTCGCTGGAACTGGCCTGATAAAAGCGCGGTTGAATGCCGGTTTCGCGAATCGCTTCCAACAACCGCACCGTGCCTGTCGCCGTCACGTCCACCGTGTATTCAGGACTGTCGAAGCTAACGCGCACGTGGCTTTGCGCCGCCAAATTGTAGATTTCCTCCGGCTGGATCCGGCCAATGAGCCGTGCCAGACCGCTGGCATCGCTCAAATCGCCGTAGTGCAGAAAGAGCCGGCTTCGCCCGGCATGCGGATCTTCGTAAATGGGATCAAGGCGGCCTGTATTAAAGGTGCTGGCGCGCCGGATAATTCCGTGAACTTCGTAACCCTTGGCCAGGAGGAGCTCCGCCAGATACGAACCATCCTGCCCCGTTATCCCTGTGATCAATGCTTTTTTCGGCATACTTGTTTCGCTCGTGAGAGTGGAAAAGTTCATTCCTCATGGCAAGCCCAGAAGCCATCGGATCGGATTTCTTCCGAACCAATCATCAGAAACACGAAACCTTGGGATTCGCGGTTTTTCGACGCTGCCCGAATTCTCCTTTCCTGACGGGCGAAAAATGAATGCGCACGCGTACGCACATGAACGCGCCGCGGGCGCCCGCTGCATTCATGCCGCGAATTGCTTCAAAGTTTGTTTAATGAAAGACTGCCGCTGCTGGTTCTGATGGAAAGAGTTTTGCCTCCACCATTCAGGTCGCCCTGAATCTTGCGTCGATCTTTCGAGATCGGAAGTGGAAGATTCGTTGTGGCGCTGCCGCCTCCGGTTTGGGCATCGATACTGAGCGGGATATCGGCCGGGAGGCTGACTTGCACGGTGCCGCCCCCACTGTTCACTCGGCTATCCGATTGCAACGGCCCGGAAAGGCGAACGATGATTGATCCGCTCGATGTATGGGCTTGAATGCTATGGCTCGCGTCATCGATTTTGACACTGCCGCCGCTTGTGCGGACGTTGAGCGCGGCGGCCGCCTTTTTCACCTGAATCGAGCCGCTCGACGTTTCCGCCACGGTTTCCCCATTCAACTCGCCGAGCGACAGCGTGCCGCCGCCCGTCTTCAACCGAAGCGTTCCTTTGGCGTGATCCACTTCGATCGATCCGCTCTGGGTTTCTGCGGTGGTGTTTCCGCCCAATTTTCCAAGGCGAATGCTGCCG
>JBFMDG010000704.1:0-4129 GCA_040754135.1 Verrucomicrobiota bacterium | reverse complement strand
GCTCGCGATCCAATCGTCCGCAGTCCAGCCCCTGCTATTGCCGGCGCGCGCAATGTAACTCGGAGTAAACCCGACCGGGACAACGGTGCCGGAAGCGAGCGCGGCATTTCCAGGCGCGACGTTTCTTCGAAAATTAATTTTGCCATAAGCCATATCCCCAGCGCCGTCGCCATCCAGGACACCGACGGCATCGTTGATCAGCCACGCCGACGCAAAAGCAGTGTCCAGTTCACCGTTGTTGTCTTCGTCCAGATCTGTTCCGACGCGCGGGATGGTTGAAGGGCTGGATTCGATGAGGAGGAAAGTGACCGAGGCATTGACGAGATCGGTTTGTCCATTTTCGCCGCGATGGGCGACAGTGCTGCTCGAACCGGACCCCCAGCCAGAGCCATTCATGTTCGTGACCACTACCGCGCCAGGCGCCGTGAGATATTCATGTCCCTTTTGCAGCAGCAGCAGAAATCCATTGCCACCGATGGCGCGCCCTGAGAGATCGAAAACGTTTTGAATGACGCCTGGATTATTTCCGGCATCCCCCTCGATGGCGAGCAACCAGGTGTTGGCCGGGACCCGGGCGTTGGGTGTGCCGCGGATTTCGATGAACTCCTGCGGCGCATCGGCGCCGGGCGGATTGAAGAGAATTTCATTGAGGAGCAATGCGGCTTGAGCAGTGGCCAGAGCCGCCCACAGAACGGCAACTCGAATGACGAGGGAACGCGTCCCGATCGAGCCATGCATTGGAATAAGTCGTTGTGCCGGCACGACCAAACGGATCAAGGGGCTGAAAGATCCCTGGCCGCGGGAGTTTCCACCCGGATGCGGGCCGATTCCACTTTGAGATAATTCAACACAACCGGGGCGAGGATCATGCCGGGAATGCCCATCAATCGCTCGCCAATAATCAAGCCAAGCAATGTCAGCCAAACCGGATTGCGGATGCGGTCGCCGATGATTTTGCTGTTCAGGAAATATTCGAGTTTGTGAATCACGACCAGGAACGTGAGCGCGGCAAACGCCATTTTGGGGGAGATGGTGAAGGCGATGCCGACGATGATGGTGTTGCTGATGAGATTGCCAATCACCGGCAACAGCCCGCACAAAAAGGTCACACCCACCACCACAATGGTGTACGGCAAATCAACCACCAGCAGGAAAATTGTCGTTAGAATCGTATTGATCGCGGAAATCACGATTTGCGCCCCCATGACCGTTGCGAAACTCTGGAAAAAGGTATGGAACCGCTCGGCAATTTCGTCGCAGCAAGCGGAATAAAGGTTGTCCTTCAGCGCATGAGATCCGCGGTCGAGATCGAGCTTGCTGTTGAGAAACAGGCTGACGGCGACCACGATTCCGATGACCAGAAAAGCAAATTGGGTGGTCGCGCCTTTGGCGAGGTTGGCGACGTTGCGCAGATAGCGGGCTTGCTGCTTCACGGTATCGACGCTCACGGCTTTCAAGCTTTCATAATCGGTGAAGGGAAGTTCGATCCCGTGTTCCTGCGCCCAGGCCAGCACCAGCGGAATGGATCGATCCGCAATGGCCGGGAGCGCCACCACGGCTTCGTTGATGAAATGGGCCACGGCGTAGGCAATGCCCAGCACGAGCACGATAAACGCCGTCAAGGCCAGCCATTTCTTGTGTCCCATGTGCAGCTTGTTCAGGATGAATAACGAGAACAAAACCGCCAGAAAAGGCGTGGCCAGGTGCAGCCAGCCCACGAGAAACAGCGTCAGGGCCATGACCCCAAAAGAAATGCGAGTCGCCTGGGTCATCTGCAGTCCGCAAAAACCTTCACGGTAATCTTCAACATCGGGCTCTCTCTTAACACCGCTCCGCCCATAAAGCGAGTGGGAACCGTGCGTCCTGTTCGCCCTCAGAAAACCCACCCCTTGGCTGTGATGACCGCACAACGTTGTTGCTGCGGGTTGAATTTCAACGATCGCATCGACATCAAGGTGCGATCGACCCGGCCTTAGCTCGGACTATTCGGTTTTGGAGTTTTGACCCGCTTCCGTCACGACCATTTGCCGATTGCCTGGAATCGGTCCGGCGATTTCCTGGCGGATGCCCGAGGGCCAGAGGATTTCAATGCGATCAACCTGTGCGGCCGCGCCCAGGCCGAAATAAAGCGGCATCGAACTTTGCGAGAGGAATCCCGATTTTCCATCGTGAACTTGCGTCATGACCTGTTTTCCCACGTGCACTTTGACCACGGCGCCCAAACCGTCGCGATTGGACTTTGATCCAGCCAGTTTGATCTGAAGATATCGCACCGGCTTTTGCTTTGATAAATCGCTGATCAACACTTGCGGCCGGTCATTCATTTCCGCGGTGACAATGTCCAGATCGCCATCTTCATCCAGATCAAAAATCGCCGAGGACCGTGAGCTCATCGGTCCGCGAACGGGCGTTGCGCCCGATTGGCCGGAGCAGAGCGGATGCTCACGGTCCACTCCGTCGCATTGCAAAACGAAATAGGTTTTCTCGATGCGCCCTTCGGCACGCGGCTCGATTCCAAGGATGAATTCCACATCATGAAACCGCTGGCCGCCATCATTCAATAACACGGAGTTGACGCCGTATCGAAAAGGATAGCCCATGCCCGCCGTAACAAAGATGTCCTCGTAACCATCGGCGTTAAGATCTCCCACGCTTGGGCCCCATGGCCAATAGGTTTCGAGATTGAGCGCGTCGGAGCGTTCCACGAATTTCCGGCTGGCCTGTTTTTCAAAAAAGACATTTCCGAAATAGTTGTTGGTGGCCCCTTGCAAAAAGGATTCATCCCAACGCGTCGTGCAATATTGCTCGCTCTTCTGCTTCTCAAACCAAACGGCAAAATTGTTGAGCCCTTCCAGAGTTTGCGCTGGGGACATGTCCGAATGCATGTCCGTGATGAATAAATCCATCCGCCCATCGTGGTTGTAATCGAAAAATTTCAGTCCCATCGCGCCCCAGGGCGTTTTCGGAAAATATTCCGCGGTGCGCTCGACGAATTTTTTTCCGCCCTGATTCTCGTAGTAATGATCATCACCCTGCATGTTGACGAGGTACAGATCCGGCCAGCCATCTTCATTCAAATCGCAAAAGCTGGCATCGCCACTCCAACTCCCATCCCGAAGGCCCGCTTCGGCGGTCACATCCTTGAATTTTCGGTGGCCAAGATTTTTGTAGAGGATTTTGTACTCCGTCCGTTCAGGAAACATGTGTCCGTGAAACGCATTGGTGATGGCGGCGTACTGCCCGTCCGGACCCTTCGCCGGATGCGTGTAAACTCCCACGTTGCAAAGAAACAGATCCAGCAGGCCGTCTTTGTCGTAGTCAAAGAAAACCGCGCCGCTGGAATGTCCTTCATGGCCGACGCCCGCTGTCGCTGTGATGTCCTTGAAGCGTCCCTGGCCAACATTTTCGAACAGGTGATTTCCATTGCGAACGGTGGTCACGAACAGATCGGGATCGCCATCGTTATCCACGTCGGCAAAGGAAGCGCCCACGCAGAGTTGGTCCGTCAATCCGACACCGGCGCGCGGGGTGATATTCTCGAAGCGGCCGCCTCCGGTATTGCGCCAGAGCTGTGAAGTGCCCAATTGTGTTGGAAAATAAATATCCAGCAGCCCGTCGGCATCGACGTCTGCCACCGCCACTCCGCCGCCGTGATCATAATGAGCCGGTTTCCACGTCTTGCCGGCATCGGCGACGATGCGGTGTTCGAAGTTGAGGCCGCTTTCGGCCCAGCGATCGATCATCGAGAATCGATGGAAGGCGGCGAAGGTGCCGCGTGTTTCGAGCTGGCGTTTTTGGCGCTTTTCGAGGAGCTCGAGAGTTTCCATTCGATCGGGAGTCTCTTGCGCCGGGGAATGAACGCCGCAAGCAATGCAGACGGCGAGAAATAAAAACAGATGAACAGTGTGAAACGCAGCAAAGCGCCGCCCGGAAGGTTCCTGGAGATCACTCATTGTGGGCGTGTGACACCGCGTTTCCCGGGCGCGTTACGGAAAATTCCCGGCGCAAAAAAATCTTTCCGGGTGCGCGTCAAACCCACTGCGGGACTCGGCTCAAACCGGCGATTGCAATTCGTAGTTGAGCACGGCCAGGCAATAGATGGCCGCCGTCTCGCTGCGCAATACCAATT
>JBFMDG010000703.1:0-4136 GCA_040754135.1 Verrucomicrobiota bacterium | reverse complement strand
CGGGTCGGTTTGAGATCCGCAAAAAGCGCAGCCGATTCCCACGCCGGGGGCCACCAGAAACAAATGATCGAACTCACATTCGATGCAACCCAAATTCAATTCCGTAGCAGCCTGACGTGAGTCGGCTCTAATTTTTTCTGCGCGCACACCGAACGATCGCCCTTACGCTCGCCTGCGCGCACAAGGCATCCGAGGCGTCATGAGATCCGCAAAACGCGCAGCCGATTCCCACGCCGGGCGCCACCAGAAACAAATGATCGAACTCACATTCGATACTACCCAAATTCAATTCCGTAGCAGCCTGACGTGAGTCGGCTCTAATTTTTTCTGCGCATGCTTCAGGCGAGAATCCCTTTGACCACGCGGCCTGCGACGTCTGTGAGCCGGTAATCGCGTCCGTTATGGCGAAAGGTCAGACGCTCGTGATCCAGTCCCATCAGGTGCAGAATGGTCGCATGGAAATCGTGAACGTGAACCGGGTTTTTCGCCGGGCGGATTCCGTGTTCATCGGATTCTCCGTAAACCATCCCTGCTTTCACACCGGCCCCGGCCAGCCAGGAAGAGAAAACCCAATGATGATGCTCACGCCCTTTGGCATCGGCGGCGTTGTTGAAAGGCGTCCGTCCGAATTCGGTCGTCCAGACGACGAGCGTTTCCTCGAGCATTCCGCGCGACTTCAAATCACGCAGCAAACCGGCAATGGGCCGATCGACATTCTTCGCCAACGGCACGTGCGTGAGCATGTCGCCGTGCGCGTCCCAATTGTCCGACGAGCCAACGTCGATGAGTTCGATGAAACGCACGCCGCGTTCGGCGAGGCGTCGGGCGACGAGGCATTGCCAGGCGAAACCTTTGGTGCTGCCACGTTCGAGTCCGTAAAGCTGAAGCGTTGCGTCGGTTTCGCGGGAGAGGTCGAAGACATCCGGCATTTCCGTTTGCATGCCGAAAGCGGTTTCAAACGATTGGATGCGCGCGTCGAGCAACGCATCGTCCGGACGCAAAGCGAGATGGCGTCGGTTCAACTTCGCCATGGCTTCGAGTTCGAGTTCCTGAAGCCGCGAGGGCACGCGCCGTTGAATGTTGGCCACTGGTTCGGGGCCGGGCACGACGAGAGTTCCTTGATGAGCGCCGGGGAGGAAATCACTCGCCCAGACCTGGCTGCCCGCGTACGGGGTTTTCGGCGCGATGACGATGAATGACGGCAGGTTGCGGTTCTCGCTTCCCAGACCGTAACTCACCCACGAACCGATGCTTGGGCGCGCGAACGTGAATGAGCCGGTGTGAATTCCGAGGGTCGCTTCATAATGATTGGTATGATCCGAGTGCATCGAGCGGATCACGCAAAGATCGTCCGCGCATTCCGCAATGTGCGGAAACAACGCGCTCACTTCGGTTCCGCAACGGCCATGCGCGCTAAACTCCCATTGCGGACGTTTCAGGAACATTTTGAAATCGCCTTTGCGTCCTTGGAATTCGTCCACCGCCAACGTTTTGCCGGCGTCGCGGAACAAACCCGGTTTCGGGTCAAATGACTCGACGTGCGACACGCCGCCGCTCATGTAGAGAAGAATCATGCGCTTGGCTCTCGGCGGAAAATGCGGCGGTTTCGGGCTCAGCGGATCCGCCACACCGGACCGTGTCTGCTCCTCGGCGAGCAATTGCGATAACAGCCCCGGGAACAGCAGCGAGCCACCCACGAGCGATCGCAGAAACGCGCGGCGCGATGAATCAAATCGGATCATCGAGTTCATGCATCAATCCACGTGCAGAAATTCGTTGCTCCCGAAGAGCACCCGGACGCAAGCAGCCAGCGCGTCCAGTTCGGGATCGGCAGCTTTGGCGGACGCCAGTTCGGATCGGTAGGCGCTGAGAAACCCTGTCATCTCCGCCAGTTCTTCAGGAGCCGGCGCTCGCCCGAGTGTCAGACGATACGCCAGCGTGAGGCGCATCGAATCTTCGGTGCAAGCGCGTTCGATCCGGCGCGCCAACTTCGCCGCCTTGGCATGCACAAAGGGGTCGTTCAAAAAATAAAGGGCTTGCGTCGGCACCGTCGTCGGTCGGCGCTCGGCTGTGCTGGCATTTGGATCGGCTCCATCGAACAAGGCCAAAAACGGGTGCCGCTTGAGGCGCTGCGTCATCAGGTAAACGCTACGCTGATTGTGATCGTACACCGCGCTGAACGGTCCATGTTGCGTGAACCCCCAGCTTGTGGGCGGCGGAAATGGATGTCCGCGCGCCGGACTGTCATCGAGCTCGCCGCTGACGAAGAGAATGGCGTCGCGAATTTCCTCCGCGCTCAGACGCCGGCGTGCAAACGAGGAGAAGGCCGCGAAAGGCGCCGACCCGGAATCGGAAGCGGCCGGCTGCTGTTGCGCGCGAGGAATTGAGGATTGACGATAGGTCGCGCTCAGCATGATGAGCCGATGCATGGCTTTGATCGACCAGCCGCTTTGGACGAACTGCGCCGCCAGGAAATCGAGCAGCTCCGGGTGCGCCGGCGGTTGGCCGCGGGTTCCGAAGTCATTTGGCGTTTTCACCAGCCCCTCGCCGAAATGATATTGCCAGATTCGATTGACCATGACGCGCGCGGTGAGCGGGTTGTCCGGATGCGTCAGCCATTCCGCCAATTCAAGCCGGCCGCTGCCGAAAATATTTCCAGGTAAATCTCCGCCGCCGAGCGCTTTTAAAAATCCGCGAGGCACTTCGGCTCCCGGTTTGTCGGGTTCGCCGCGCAAGTGCAATCGCGCGTTTTGCGGCGTGCCTTCGGCCACGGCATAGGCCATGTCGAATGGGCCGTTCGCCAGGAGTGCGTGCAGTTCCTGTTTTGCTTTTTCCGCCTCCTGCTGGATCTGAGCGAGCTGCTGGCGAATTTCAGCCACTCGATTCCCGCGCAGTGCAGAGTCCGCCGCCGCAAACAACGGCCGCTCCGAATCGATCGGGGCAAGCGGCGATTCGCTGAAACAAAAATTATCCGCATCAAGTTGCGGTTTCGCTCCAGGAACATGGCCGTAACTGTCGATGAACGTGTAATCAATACTCCCGTCCCAACCCGTCGCAAATGCGCCACTGAACTCTCGCTTCTCTTGCGCTGTGGCTATGACACCGGTGTACCGCTTCGTTTTCAGATCAAGGTCGAGTTGAACTTGATGCCATTCGCCCGGTTGCAACGACTTCACCAAATCGCGATCCTCACCGCTGCGACGGAAAATTTGCGTGCGGCTGATAAACAACTCGACGGCCGCCGATGCGCCGGCGCCGCGCCCCACGTAAAAACGCCACGACCCACCCGCCGATTCTGTGGCAGGCGCAGTTCGGAAATCGAAACTGACGAACAACCGCCCGGTCTTCCCCGCGGTCCACACATTCGAAAGCGTCTGGCCAAAGCCGTTGTAAGCCCCGCCTTGTGGCAATCGGATGCCAAGCTCTCCCGCGCCGTAGAGATTTCGAAACGGGCTCTGCGCCGAGCGGGAAATTGTCACCGCGCTGTTCGGCCCCGGATGCCACGGAATCGCGGGCGGCCTCTGATCGATCTGCAATTCGAAATCGCCATCGATGCCGGCCAGCGCTTTCAATTCGAAATTCAATGCGTCGAAGCCCGGTCCGGCATCATTCTCCCGATCTGCATACGCGAAGGACGTCGAGACGGGCGCGAAGGGAAGTTCCTCGACGGCCACATGATCGATTTCCAACGCCGGCAGCGCGCCGGATTCGGTGCCCGCGGAATTGAATCCAACGAAATCGATCAGGGACGCGCTGTTCTCGAGAAAAATCTTATTTGTGAACACCACCAGATCTTCCGGCGATCCGATCCGTCCAGCGATGCTGCGAGATTTGAAATCGAGCTCGAGCTGCAGGTTTTGCCATGCGTTCGGCCGCAGCGACCGGATCCGGTCCGTGCCTTCGCCGGAGCGCAGAACAATTGAGTCAGCGCCGATGAGCAGTTCAAAAACAGGCCGATGGTTTTCCAGAGCGCCCGATCCGTTTTCAGCAGCACCGCGACTACCCAACCAGAACCGGTGGCTTGCCTTGGTTGGGGGATCGTTTGTTCCGACGCGGAAATCGAGGTTCACGTGCAATCGCTCGGTATTGTCTGGAGTTCTCGGCGGGTGCAATGCCTGCCCAATCCAATAACGATT
>JBFMDG010000702.1:0-4169 GCA_040754135.1 Verrucomicrobiota bacterium | reverse complement strand
CTGCCACACGCTCTTTGGAGAAGGGGCCGCTATTGGACCCGACCTGACTGGAGCCGAGCGCTCGAATCTGGATAACATGCTGTTGAGCATCGTCGATCCAAGCGTCGCCCTCCGGGAAGG
This sequence comes from Verrucomicrobiota bacterium, assembly GCA_040754135.1. Lineage (GTDB taxonomy): Bacteria > Verrucomicrobiota > Verrucomicrobiia > Limisphaerales > SIBE01 > JBFMDG01. The sequence goes on along the minus strand of JBFMDG010000702.1, from coordinate 4,049 downwards.
GTTTACTTTATTTCACGTTCAAACCAAGGACGGCCGGGATTTGGTTGGCTTTATCACCGAACGCGACGGCAGTCGCTTGACCCTCCGCGATACGGCGGCGCAGCTCACGAGCATCTCCATCAGCGATATTGTGCGTGAAGAAGCGCTGACTGCTTCCATGATGCCCGAAGGGCTTTTGGACGATCTCAACGAGGAGCAGGTGCGTGATTTCTTTGCCTACTTCATGAGCCAGCCGCCGAAATCGGCCAAATGATGCGCGCGACGTGTTTCTGCGGTTGAAGCGTGTGGCATTTTGCGAATGGCCCCCCCGCCTGATCAGCAGCCCGAAGCGAGGCGAACAAAGATCCCAAAGCGCGAAGGGAAATTGCACGCCGAACGGTTGGCGAAGCGGCGTCTCGCCTGTCACTCCGTTTATCGAAGAAGCTTGTCGCAAATTTTATCGACAAGATTTTCGAGCGACAAAAGTTTGGGACGAAGATTTGGACAAAGGGGTGAAAGCAAAATGTCCAAAACTCAAGGCCGCGACTCGCGGGGTCGCCGTCCGGGGCCGCATTTGCGTGAATCACGTGAGCGCTTGCATTGCGGCTCGCATGTAACCGAGCGCAAACGCCATCCCCGCGTGCCACGGCGCGGCGCAGCTCATTTGCGGAGCATGATCCGGAATCAACACGCCTGTGAAATTGTTTTTCCTCAAAATGCGCAGCACGCGCAGCATGTCCACGTCGCCTTCATCGATGAATGTCTCCTGATAAAAAGGAACCTTGCCGCGCACATTGCGAAAATGAACGTAAGCCAGCTTGCCCTGGCGGCTGTACTGATCGATCGCGTCGTAGAGATCGTCGTCAGTCATTTCTGCCAGGCTGCCAATGCAAAACTCGAGCGCGTTGCGCGCGCTGGGCCGCAGGTCGAGCAGTTTTTGATAGAGCTGCGGTTGATAAACCAGTCGCGGCTGTCCGCGAACAGATGGCAGAGGCGGATCGTCCGGATGCGCCGCAAGCGTAACGCCCGATTCCTCGGCCACGGGCAAAAGCGCGTCGAGAAAATCCTTGAGGCGATTCCAGAGTTGCTCCTGCGTGGCGGCGGGCACGGTGCCGGGAGGAGCGTGCGAGTCGTAAATCATGTTCCAAACCATTCCCTTTGGCATAGGTTGATCGAACGGTCCGTTCATGCCGACGACCTCCGCGCCTCCGCGTCCGAAGCGGCCTTTGGTTCGTCCCGCCACACCAGCGATGGAAAAGTTGTAGCCCATGATTGGAATGCCGGCGCGGCCCAGGTGGCGGATCATCGTTTTCAAATGCTCGAGTTGCTCCGCCTTCTTGGGTCCGTCGAGAAGCACATCATGCCAATGCGCCGGGTCGAAATTCTCGATCGCTTCGAGTTCCAATCCCGCGGCATTGATTTCCTGTTTGAGGGAAACCAATTCCTCGCAGGACCAAATCCGTTCCGTATCGCCCGCGACACCCCAGCCCATGTCATCACCGACCGGCTGGTCGCCGGGCGGGTTGTGGCGCGCGGAGCGGAAATAATCGACCAGGTGGGCCACGATGTGCGTGCAGCCGCATTGTTTCGCGAACGCGTAATGCGCCGCATCGAGTTGATGGCGATACAATCCAAGGCCGAGTTTCATCCTCGACAGCGCTGATCAATGCAGCGGACACGCCCGGGTATGCGTGGCCATTTGTTCGAGTTCAGAATTCCCTCCGGTCAGAAACCTGAAAAGCCAATATTTTCTGCAAACCTTCAGAAAACGTGGCGGATCTGTCTTCCATCTCTTGTGCGTCGGTCAACAAACAATAGCGAAGCGGAGCGGGCTCCGGCCCCGCGTATAGATGATGGTAGCAGCAGCACCCATTCGAGCCAAATTGAAGCAAGTCGTAGAGTTTGATGCCTTCAACGGAAAGAACCTCCTCCGTGAAACGTGAAGGATTTGGATTCTTCATTCCTCGCGAGAGCCACAATTGCGTATGCTCCTCTGGAGTTGCCCACTCCTGACCAGGGGTGAGGCTGCCGGTCATAAAGTAAATGGCAGGACCAGCCCCAAGGATGAGTTCATGCGGAGCGTAGAATTGGCCAAACTCGGGGAAACTTCCATACCCAATGGTTCGATAGAATTCGCGGAATTCAGAGTCGAGTTTTCGTCCGAGTTGTTTTTCGGCTTCCCGAATCTCCGCCTCCATCGCCGGTTTGAATCCGGCCCAGAAATCCGGCCCGAGCGGTTCCGTGATGGCTTTCAATGCCTTCACCCAATCTCGGCTTCCGATTTTTAACGACCGCAAGTTCACGCTCCGGATGGTGTGACTATGAATCACCTTCGACAAGAGGATTTGGTGACATTAACCAATCCTCACCGAGCGCTTTGGGACGGGCGTCCCCGCTCATTCGAGACTGGCCTCGGCATTGCTGATTGTAAACTTGCATATGTCAGAGCCCTTCCATTTTCAGTTTTTCGATCAGTTCAAGTTGGCGAAAGAAGCGGGGTTGATTCCAGTGCGGGCTACGCCCGAGGAGCTCGAAGCTAGCGCCAGGCAGCAATTGGAGAATGGCCAATCGGTTGTCACAAACCTGCGCCAACTGATCTCCCTGCTGATCACAGACCACCGTCCGGCTGAAGCGATGAAGCATGCCGCACAACTCCTGGCCATGGCGCGCGACACTGAATCCCGCGTGGATGCTTTGCGGATGCTCGGTCAGGTCATGGAAGCGCATGGTGAGTTCGAAGCGGCCGTTTGTTTCTATCAGGAAGCCATTGCCACAGGTCCAACCGATTTATTCGATCATTATTTCTGCTGGAACAATCTTGGTTATTCCCTCGTCCAGCTCGGCCGTTTCGAGGAGGCGGAAAAAGCCTGTCGCCAGGCCATTGCCGTGAACCGGAATCGCTCGAATGGATTCAAGAATCTTGGGTTGGCGTTGCAAGGACAAGAGCGTTATGGCGAAGCAGCCGAATCGTTCGTGCAGGCCATCCAGGCTGACGCCGCCGACTACCGCCCGCTGCACCTGCTCCAACAACTGCTCATCCGGCGTCCGGAATTGATGCCGGAGTTCGAGGAAAAACTCCACAGATGCGAAGCAGTCTGCCGTTACGTCGCACGCCATTTGGAGATGGCCAGGCAGGAAACCATGAAGAAGGCGGTCCCGTTGCCAAATAAAGAGGGTTGAGCAATTCGCAATTGCCTACGAGCTGCACAGTGAACAAGAAGTTCACAGGCTTCGTAGCTCGCTTTCCAATTCGTCACTGATCCTGCCAGACAATTCTTCCATCCTCGAGCCTTGCTGCGTACCAGCCCACCACTTTTCCGTTCTTGATCTTGAACCGCCAAATGTTCTCGTACCGGCTCAGCCTCTCATCGTGCTTCAGCGTTGTAATTCCTCCAGAGGCCCCAAACATTCCCGCGCCGCTTCCGCCACCAACCCGAAAGGACGTGTCTTCTCTTTTCGGTGCGACAAAATCGCCGCTTTTGACATATTCCCAAACTTCAATTTTGTCCGAGCTCTGAATTCTGCGTGTAGGCGGGCCCCAAGCCATTTCTAATTGAGAGGCTGGCCTGCCTTTCCAGTCTTGTGGCTTACCTGTTAGCAGTGGATCCGAAGCGCATCCCGCAACCAGGACGATGAAGAAAAAAGTCGTTGCAAGTTTCATGTCTTCTGCAGCCGCGCTGATGGATCATGAATTCCCTACCAGAAGTATTTTCTGCGGCAACAATAATTCCACTAATTCCATCTTTTGATCGGAGATCGGGAAGACATTTGTTCATGAACCCGTTTGAAACTTTCCCCTTAAGAAAAAAGTTGGTGGTAGGAGCTGGATTCGAACCAGCGAAGGCGTGAGCCAGCAGATTTACAGTCTGCCCCCGTTGGCCACTTGGGTATCCTACCCCGCGATGAGCCGCTGCGGTCCAGGACAACATTAAATGCGAGTCGCCGGCCGTCGAGCGGCAGAGACGATTAAGCCAAACTCCATTCCTTGTCAACCCAGTGTCCATGTTCTACGGTGGGTCCATGTTTGATTCGCTTACGAGCAAGCTCCAGAATGCTTTCCGCAACTTGCG
>JBFMDG010000701.1:0-4171 GCA_040754135.1 Verrucomicrobiota bacterium | reverse complement strand
CAGTGGGGCCGGTGAGATTGTTGGTCGCCGTGACAATTGAAATGGCCGGCAATGAACGCTGGCTCGCAGCCACGTTATAAAAATAGGTGTGCGTCACCGTCGCGGACGGCAGATGGTTTTCTTTGAACACAGCCGCGCGGAGCGTAGTGGTCGTGCTGATGGAAATGGCTTCGGTGAAAAGGGTCCCAACGGTGTCGGTCGGTTCGCTGCCATTGGTAGTGTAACGAATGACTGCCCCCGGCTCGGAGGTGGTCAGCAGCACTTTGAATGGCGCATTGAAGAACCCGCGTTCTACGCTGAAATGCGGCGGCGCCAGCACGCGCGTGATGGGGCTGTCCCCATTGGCGGCGCCGGGAGTGGGTGTTTTGAAATAACGCGCTTCGCCGCTGGAAATCCAGCCAAAGGAATAATTGCTTCGTTGTTCTGGATATCCCGGCGTGATTTCGTTGACCACCTGTCGAGGTGATTCATTGTTAAAAAGCGCCAGATATTCGCCACCCCGGCTCAACTTGAAATTGGTGTGCAGACGAATGCTCGTCTTACGATCTTTGCCCGAAGCAAACACAATCAAATATTGTTTCGGCCCCAAAGTGATCGCCGGAAAAACCCAAAGCGCCGGTTGATCGGGATCATCGCTCAAAGACCATCCGGTCAAATCGACCGCAACGTTGCCTCGGTTGTACAACTCGATCCAATCGGAAGCTTCCTTGTCTTCGTCCTGCAAGCCGGTGATGTTCGATGCGGCGATTTCGTTGATGATCACATCGCGCGGGGCAGCATTGGGATCATGGTAAACACTCCATGTGTCGCCCGGAAATCGATTCGGAGTGGGCGCGAAATCCTGGATGCCATGCTCCGTCCTCCAGGCAAATGTCACCGAACCCGATGGCGCCAATGGAAACTCAAACACGTAAGGTCCCGCCGCGGTGCCAGTGACCGCGGCCGCTGGCGCGCCGTTCACAAGGAGATCCGGCGCATCTACGCCCTCGACTGGTTCGCTGAATGTCACCTCGACTTGCGTGAGATTGGTCACCACCGTCCCTGGCGCAGGCGTGACCAACGTTATCACCGGCCAACGCACATCCGTGCGCACGGTTAACACGGCCTCGCGCGTGGTCTCTGAGCCCGCGGCATTCGAAATCACACAACGAATTCTTGCGCCATGATCGGCTGCGCTCACGATCGGGATGACATACGACGGATCGGTTTCGACGGGTAAATTGACGCCATCGCGCTGCCATTGGTACTGCAACGGTTCCGAGCCTGTGGCCAGCACTTGGAACAACGCGGCGTCGCCCTCGTTCAACGTCAGGTCGGAAGGCTGAGAAATAATTGACGGCGCGGAGGTCGCAATGAGGTTGGCTTTCAAGCGCGAACCCGGAATCGGCCGTTCGAGCGTTCCATCCGGTAATTGCCAGCCGACCGCGAGGTTGTCCGGACCGGTGCTCTCCTTGTGCAATGCCTCGATGTAGTACCACCGGCCGCCGATGAGCGGGATGGCGGCCGATTTTTGCATCAATTGATTGTTATCACGTGGTTCCTCCCAAACGCGCGGCCCGGTCCAGGTTACGACCCGTGCGATCTCGCGTTTGTTGTTGGGATTTTCATCCGTGCTCAGGAAGAGCTGGCTTTGCTCGTCGCTGGCAATCCAGAAAATGTAATCGCCCGAGATGGGCGCCTGGATGTAGCCGCTCATGCGCACCCCAAAATCGTCGGCCCAATTCGATGGAGCTTCGAAAGAGTCGGGGAAAAACCGACCGGAAGGGTTTTGCGGAAAGTTGGGCGAACTGGTCAAGTTCGCGACGGCCGCGCCGGAAATGCCGAGCCAATATTCAAGCTGAATTGTCTGGGCGCGAACCGTGCCGGACAGAAGACAAAAACAGAGAGCCAAAAACGAACCGAATCGAAACATACACATGTCGGGAAACCGGAGAAATGGTGAGCCAGCCGTGCACCGGGTGGTTGAACTCTAACTGCTGGATCATGCTGCTCACCGTAACATCTCTTATGGCAGATGCCAGATCGAATTCTGCCATCGAGTGATGTGTCTTGTTTCCTTCAATTCAACGCCGCTCCACCTGCAGCCGCTATCTGCCTGCAGGGCGCGACTTCGTACGATGGGCGTATGGGCGTCAGGGCGTCAGGGTCACGACGCGGTAAAACCGGTAGGTGGTTGCTCCCAATGTTTCGACAAAGCTTGCCATGCCACCCGCGATCGTTGTCTGCCCGGCAGCTTCTTTCCACTGACTCGGATCGAGCGTGTCATTCGATTCGACGCGGTAGGTTTTACCCGCTTCCACTGGCCATGAAAATGTGATCGAGTCCAATCCGCGAAATGCCAGATCCACAATCCGCACAGCGCGCCCTGTCACCGCCACCTGGAGCCGCGTCGTCACGCTCATTGGCGGCACCCCGTCGTCGGTCAATCGCACTACGAACTCGCGATTCGCGGTGGGATGCGTTATTGGCGGTGTCCAGCGGAATTGACCGGTAACGGCATCGAGGGTTGCGCCCTCGGCCGCGTCCGGTTCCAGAGCGAATCGGATTTGTTGGAGCGGCACATCGGGATCGCTCCCCTTCAATTCCACCACCAACTCTTCGCCCGCGAGCACGGCTTGAGGCGAAACGCTTTCCAACACAGGAGGACTGTTGGTTTCGAGCACAATCACCATGAACTCATTCGTCGCGCTCAAAGATGGATCTCCATTGTCATTCACAATAACGATGAATTGATTCGAACCCGGGCCATCCGTCTCGGTTGGATTCCAGGTCAACAAACCCGAATTCGGATCGAGCGCAGCCGCCGGCGGCGCGGTTTGCAGGAGGAACGTGAGCTTGTTCGCCGGCCGATCCGCGTCACTGGCCATCATCTGCAATCGGAACGGTTGTCCTTCGATGATCGTTTGCTCCGCAATTGGCAGCAGCACGGGCGGCAGATTCGTTTCAAGCACTTGAATCGAGAATTCATTGGTGGCCTTGAGCGAGGGTTGACCGTTATCCACCACAATTACCCGCACTTGTTTTGTCGATGGGCCATCCGTTTCAGTCGGCGTCCAGGTGAACAATCCATTGCGCGCGTCGATCGCCGCGCCGGGCGGAGCGAGCGCCAGCGAGTAGGCCAGCACGTTGGCCGGCAGATCTGAATCACTGGCCGCAACCGACACGGTCAATGTCTCTCCCTCGATGACCGTTTGCTGCGGAGTTGGTTCGAAAGCAGGTTGATCATTCGTTTCCAGCACATTCACCGAGAATTGATTCGTCGCGCTCATGGCCGGTTCACCATTGTCGGTAACCACAAAAGTGAACTGATGCAGTCCGGGGCCATGCGCTTCCGCCGGGGTCCAAGTGAACATCCCCGATTTTGGATCGACCTCGGCTTCGGGCAAAGGATCGATCAACGCAAAACTCAGTTCATTCACGGGCAGGTCAGAATCCGTCGCGCGCAAAGTGACCCTTAACGTCTGGCCTTCAGCTATTGTTTGTTCCGCCACAGCCAAGGCCACGGGCGGACTGTTGGTCTCGAGCACGGCCACTGTAAACTCATTCGTCGCGCGCATCGATGGCACTCCGTTATCGACGGCCACGACCGTGACTTTGTGGGTGCCCGGACCATCCGCTTCGCCTGGTTTCCAGGTGAAAACGCCGGTGCGCGCGTCGATCTTTGAGCCGGTTGGGCCGGAAGCCAGGAGATGGATCAGCAAATTGGCTGGCATGTCAGGATCGATTACTTTCACTGGCACGCTCAAGGTTTCGCCTTCGATGACCGTTTGCATTTCCATGGCCTCGAACACAGGCGCGCTGTTGGTTTCCAAAATCACCACCGTGAATTCATTGGTGCCACTGAGCGGCGGCACACCATCGTCGGTGACCACGAATTTGTAGGTGTTCGTCGCGGGGGCATCCGTTTCCCCAGGCACCCATTCGAAAATTCCGGTGACCGGATCCACGGTTGCGGTCGGAGGTCCTTCCAAAAGGGAGAAGCTCAATTTATTCGCCGGCACATCCGGATCTGTTCCGGCCAACTGCACTTGGACCAGCTTGCTTTCAATCGCCGTTTGCAAAGGCAAAACCGAAGCCACGGGCGGACTGTTGGCCTCGAGCACGGCCACCGTAAATTCATTTGTTGTGCGCATTGATGGCACACCATTATCAACGGCCACGACCGTGACTT
>JBFMDG010000700.1:0-4171 GCA_040754135.1 Verrucomicrobiota bacterium | reverse complement strand
TAGACGGGAGACGCGGAAAAATTTCCCCCGACGCGCTCCTGCCAGACGATATCGCCGCTGTCAGCTTTGTAGCAAGTGGCGACGCCGCCATCGGTAATGGCGAAAAGGTGCGGCCGCACGTAAACCAGCGATGGCTGAGTGGGCACGCCTTTCTTTTGTTCCCAGACGATGTGCGTGGCCGTGACATCGCCTTTGCCGCCTGGCCGAATGGCGCGCAAGGTTGTCTTTTCAAATCCGGACGCGGCAAAGATGAGCCCGTCTCCGATCACGGGCGAGGGAACCAGGCCTTCGCCCTGTGCATAAGCGGACCAGAGACGTTCCCCTGTTTTCGGGTGAAAGGCCTGAATGGCATCACCGGCAATGCTCAGCAATTGATCTTTCCCATCGTGGCGAAAGAGAATGGGCGACGCGTGCGCGATGCGTGACATACCGCGTTTGCCGGTCCAGATGCGCCGGCCGGTCTTGAGATCGAGCGCGGCGATCAACGCCTGGTCCCAGGGAATCTGCCAGCCCAATCTTTCTTCCGGCGGGTTGTTGGGCCATTGACCGGCCGCTTTCACGCGATTGCTCCCATCAAAAGGCATGATGACCAGATCGCGATAAATCATCGGCGATGCGCCCAGCCCATGGCGGCTGTAAAATTGCACCTCGCGATTCGTCCACAAAATCGAACCATCCAATGACAGCGCCGCCATGCTGCCGTCGCCGAACACCGCCACAACGCGCTTGCCATCGGTCACCGGCGTGGCTGAGGCGTAGGAGTTTTTTCCTTCCTTGCGCAGCGGCACTTGATCGAAGAGGTGCTTGTTCCAGAGCACTTGACCGGTGCGGAGATCGAAGCAAAGCACGCGGCATTGCGTGCCATTCTCGGTGGTGGTCGTGAGAAAAACGCGATTGTTCCAGACGATGGGAGAGGACCAGCCCTCACCGGGAACGGGCGTTTTCCAGAGGACATTCGAAGTGGCGGTCCATTCCAGCGGGAGTTTTTTCTCAGTGGAAATTCCCTGGCCGGTCGGGCCGCGAAATCGAGGCCAATTCTCGGCGCGACAGGCGAGGCTCAGCAAAACCAGGGTGAGGAAAATGAAATAGCGTTTCAAAGGCGCAAATTCAGAGGGTTTTAAAGCTTCCACCCCTTGCGGTATTCGCGGCGGACATAATTTTTGGCGTCCGGCGCGTTGCGGGCTTTCATACGGGGTCCGTCCCAATCGAGTTTCTTGCCGACGCGCAAGGCCACACAGCCGAGCAGAATAATTTCGGTGAGATACGCCGCGATGTTGAAATTGGAGTAAGCCGGTTTGCCGCCGCGAATCGCATCGGTCCATTCCTTGTAATGTCCCGGGGATCGCCAGTAATTTTCCGGAATGGCTTTCACGGCGTCGTGATCGCCGCTGGCCAGGAGATCTTTCTCATCGTTCATGCGCACAAAAAATTGCGAGCCGTAATCATCGGGAGAAAAGATGCGGCCCTTATCGCCGACCAGCAGGCACCCGCTTCCAGGAAGTTTTTTCGGGCGCGGATTGCCGTTGCGATCTTTTTGTCTGCCGACCATTTCCAGAATGTCCGATGTCAAATCCGCGTGCGGCCGGTATGTTTCGGGACTGTCCGGTGCGCCGTCGTACCACCAGAACGTCACCGGCACCAATCCTTCGCGCGCGGGAAACTCGAACCGGATCTTCGAGGACTTGGGATAAGTTTCTTTGTTTATGCCCGAGGACTCGGCCTCGATGCTGATGGGATATCCAAGTCTGAGAGCGCGAAAAGGCATGTTCACGGTGTGACAAGCCATATCGCCAAGCGCGCCGGTTCCAAAATCCTGCCAGCCCCTCCATTTGAACGGATGGTAAGTATCTTTGACATACGGACGGAATGGCGCGGGGCCGAGCCACAAATCCCAATCCACGTTCGGCGGCACTGGATCCTGGCCGGCCGGCCGTTCAATTCCCTGCGGCCAGATGGGACGATTGCTCCAGACATGCAGTTCACGAACTGGACCGATGAGGCCCGCCTGAATGACTTCCACGGCGCGGCGCAATCCGCTCCCGGCGCTTCCTTGATTGCCCATTTGAGTGGCGACTTTGTACTTGGCCGCGAGCAGCCGCATCTGCCGCGCTTCGTAAACGGAGTGGGTCAACGGTTTCTGGCAAAAAACGTGTTTGCGCATCTTCATGGCCATCACACTGGCCGGCGCATGCAAATGATCGGGCGTGGCCACAATCACGGCATCGATGCTCTTGCCCATCTGCTGAAGCATCTTCCGGTAATCTTTGAACTTTTGCGCATTCGGATATTTCTGGCCGCGGCTGTCCAACGTGTTTTGGTCCACGTCGCAAAGGGCGACGATATTGTCACCGAGTTTTGCCACTTCATCCGTGTCGCTGGATCCCTTCCCGCCCGCGCCGATGACGGCCACGTTGATTTTGTTGTTCAGATTCTGCCCGCGCAAAATGAACGGACCGGACGAAACGGCCAGACCTGCGGCCACAGTTGAATAGCGGATAAAGGTGCGGCGCGAGATCGGGCGAACAGACTCAGGCTGGGAAGAATTGGTTGGCATAGGGCTCAATGGCTAAAGTCCGGCGGAGATTTTCTCAAGCCTAAATTCTTCGGCGCCACACGAAAGCATTTGAAATAAAACTCGGAGTCGCGGCGCACCCGACTGCGCCGGGCCAGGCAAAGTCAGCGCAAGATTCAAGCGAGCCCATAAAAACGAGCCGCGTTGACGCCGAACAATTTTTCACGATCGTTCTCGGTCAGCCCCGCGGCGTAATCGCGCACCAGTGCGAACACAGCTTCGTAATTTCCAGAAAGCAAACAGACCGGCCAGTCCGATCCGAACATCAACCGATCGACGCCAAAGCATTCGAACACCACGTCGAGGTAAGGTTTGAAATCGTCCGCGCTCCAGTGCTGATGGTTCGCTTCCGTGATCATGCCGGAGACTTTGCACCAGACATTGGCGGCTTGGGCGAGTTCGCGGATTTGCTCGCGCCAAGGAGAGATTTTTCCCTCGCGAATCAACGGTTTGGCGATGTGATCGAGCACGAACGGTTGGTCTGGAAATTGGGCCACGAGTTCGATCGCAGCCGGGAGTTGCCGCGGAAAAATGAGGAGATCGTAAGTGAGCTTGTAAAATGGCAAACGCGCGAGGCCGCGAACAAATGCTTCGCCCAACAGGAAACGGTCGTCGGGTTCATCCTGAACCACATGGCGAACGCCGACGAATTTCGGATGTTTCGCCAAGGCTTCGAGCTGTTCATCGATTTGCTTCGAGCGAAGATCGACCCAGCCCACCACTCCTTTGATGATCGAGTGGCGATCGGCAAGCTGCAGGAGCCACCACGATTCCTCGACGGTTTGGCGGGCCTGAACGGCAATCGAACCATCGAGTCCGAGTTTGGCCTGTTCGCACTCGAGATCGGCTGGCAGCCAGTTCCGTTGCAACTGCGAACCGCCGGGAATCCAGGGATATTGCTGCGCGTCGTAAATCCAGAAGTGCTGGTGGGAATCGATTTTCATTTCGTTCGAACGCCTCGTGCGCGCAGGGCTATTTGCGATGGCTCGTCCGCTCTTTCAGCCATTCGAAATCGGTGCGCGGGTTAGCCGGGATGGTTCCGCCCACACCGCCTTTGACCGGCGGCCGCACCGTGCCGCCGGGACCGGTCACTTGCCACTTGTGGGTTTCGGTATGGCCATCCGCAAAGGAAAAACTCGTGCGCCCTTCGTGAAAGGAAGCAGGCAGATTTCCCCAGGCATACTCATCCAGTCGATTCATGAAAAAACCGTCGTTAATCGTGTCGGGATGCTCATCCAGAAACACAAAAATCTGCGAGGGCTGGATGAGATCGCTCGCCTTGAAATACTGCACGTAATCCGGATTGAATCGGTTGGTCAGTTCACCCGGATTCCCCACCAGCGAGTTCATGGACATGCTGCGGATGCGCGGCCCGTTCTCCGCCATCGCGCGATCGGATGGGCATTTAAAGACCGCCGCGGATTTGCCGACGTAGCTGCCAAGTTTCGCTTCGGTGAGATAAGCGATGTTGGTGTTGTCGGCGCTGGCGCCCCAGTCCTGAACGTTGTTCACCCAATTCTGGCGCAGCGCGCGCGTTTCGTCCCGTCCGTGATTGTTCACAAACGCGTCGTTTTCATCTTCGGCGTAAAGCACCCAGCC
>JBFMDG010000699.1:0-4177 GCA_040754135.1 Verrucomicrobiota bacterium | reverse complement strand
GTATCAAAGTCGGGCAGGGCTTCGAACGCGAGCCTCTGGCCTGTCGCCGGATGCGCCAACCTGATGGATTGAGCGTGCAAAAAAACGCGCGCGGCGGGCGTGCCGCCATAAAGCGTGTCGCCGAGCACCGGAAAACCCGAGTCCGCAGCGTGCACACGAATTTGATGCGTGCGGCCCGTGATGGGCTCGGCAGCCACCCACGCGCCTTCGCCGGTCTCACGCATTTTGCGAAAGCGAGTTTCCGCAAGATCGCCTTGCGCATGCGCCCGGCTGACATATCGATCCCCGGCCCGTACCAGATGCGTGCGCACCGTCAAGGGTTTGGCAGGCACGGCGCGATCCGTGAGCAGCACATACTCCTTCCGCACCTGGCGCTGCGTGAATTGCTCCGTCAAACTGCGGTTGGCCAAAGCGGTTTTCGAGAAAAGCAGCAAGCCGGATGTTTCTTTGTCGAGGCGATGGATAATGGCCAGGGAAGCCCAACGAAGCTCCCGATGACGCAGCCAATCGTAAAGTCCTTCGCCGGCGAACGGAGCGGGAGCGTGCGTGTTGATGCCGGCCGGCTTGTTCACCACGAGCAGATGGGCATCCTCGAAAATGATCAGATCGGCGAGATTCTCACGAGGCAGTGGCGATCCAGTCACGAGCCGAAGACGCAGTCAGAATTAAATGCGGCGAAAAACGCTGGACCGGAATTCATACAAAGGCGCTGAAGTGCAAAGGATCGATCGTGGTGTTTACTCCACCAGCCGCCTGGTCAGTTGGCGGGTTTATCGAGCTCTTCGAGTTTCTTTTTCGCCTGCTGGAAATCGTTTTTGGCGGCTTGCTCGAGCCAGCGGCGCGCTTCGGCCTCATCCTTTTCGACGCCGTCGCCTTTGAGGTAACGCATGCCCAAATCAAATTGGGCTTGAGCGGAACCTTGCTCGGCACGCTTCTTTTGAAATTCGATGGTCTTGCGCAGCGCTTCATCCTTTTTGGCGCGTTCCTTTTCGGGATCGACGGGGCGTGCCGGAGCGGGCGCGACGTAAACTGGCCTGACGACTGGCGCGGGACGCGCGGCGGGCGCAGGAGCGGGAGCGGCGGAATTTGTGGAAGCGCCGTTGGCCGGCGGTGGTGGATTAATGCGCCGCGTCAAACTGCGCGCGCTGTATTGTGCCTGACTGGACCAGCAAAGAAATCCCAGGAGGAAAACCGCGCAATGAGTCGTTTTCATAGGCCAGATGCGTAACACTTCCCACACGCGGAAATCATTGGCAAGATACATTTTTGGCCGATGGCAACGCGCGCGGTGTAATGCGGGATCATTCGCAGCAAAGTCGAGCGAGGCATGATTCTCCTGAACGGCGCGTCCGACCGACACCCTCCGATCAGTGATCGCGCGTCACCAAATCGAGAAAGTTCTGCAACAGTTGCAGCCCGACCTTTTGACTTTTTTCCGGATGGAACTGGGTGGCGTACACGTTGTCCTTCCAAATGGCCGAGGCGAATTTTTCCCCATAATCCGTGCGTGTCGCGACGATCGAGTCCTCCACGGGACGCGGGAAAAAACTGTGCACGAAATAAACGTAACTGTCCGTGGGAATGTTGCGAAAGAGCGCGCAATCGGGCCGGACGATTTCGAGTTGGTTCCAGCCGATTTGAGGGACTTTCAGGCCATTGGTTTTGGGAAAGCGGACGACTTTGCCTTGAAAGATTCCCAGACCGGCGGCGCAACTGTTGAACTCTTCACTCTTCTCGAACAGCGCCTGGTAACCGACACAAATGCCGAGGAACGGCTTGCCACTTTGAATGAAGTGGCGGGTGGCCTCGATCAGCTCCTGGCGTTGCATGGCGTTCATGCAATCATCGAATGCGCCCACGCCGGGCAGCACCGCGGCGCGGGCCTGTTGCAGGCCATGCGGCGAGGCGAAACGCTGGACGTGAGCGCCAAGAAACCGCAACGCCTTCTCGACACTATGCAAATTACCCGCGCCATAATCGATCAATGCAATCACGCGCGAAGCGTAAGGGCGGTCGTGGGAAAATTCAATCGCTCGACAAATTCGCAACCCCGCCCGACAACTTCCGAGACCTCGGAAATCGCGAGTGCCAGCATCTGGTCCTGCGCTCGCGCGTTGGATCTTTAGATCTGTTTTGTTTTATGACCTCTGCGTGGACGATGTTTCCGGGGGTTTTTCAGGCGCGGCGCGGTGTTTTTTTGAGCGCGTTCGGACCCGAAGTTTAGTGGATTGATGGGTTATTTCGGGATAATCCGCGGATCATTTCCGCGGCTTGACCGTCCGACGGGCCGGGTCTATACATTCAGGGCCGCTTCCGGAAGCCAATGTAGCTCAGCGGTAGAGCAACGGTTTCGTAAACCGTCGGTCGTCGGTTCGATTCCGACCATTGGCTCCAGCTTTCTGAATCAACTACTTACAGCAAATCAGCAGCCTCCAAAAAAATTCTATTCTTGACAGTTGCCGACGTTTTGCCGACATTTCGCGACATGAAACGACGCAAGAAGCGCGGTAAACCGGCAGCCATCGTTACCGTCGGCAACGTCGGCGTGAAAATCTACAAGCGCACTCGCCAGACAATCACCGGCGACACGCGAGACGTGTTCGAGATTGCAGACTACACAAGCGGCGTGAGGCGTCTCCGCGGTTTCAAAAGCCTCGCGTTGGCCAAAACCGACGCCGAGCGTATCGCCAGACAACTTTCCTGCGGCGAAGCGACGGCCGCGTCCATGCTTGCGTCGGAGGCAATCGCATACGGCCGCGCAATGGAGATTCTCAGGCCAACCGGCGTTTCGCTGGAACTGGCCGTTTCGACTTACGCCAAAGCAGTCGAACTCTTGGGCGGCGATCACGTCATTGAAGCCGCGCGGTTCTACAAGCGGCGCCGCGCCGACAAGGTTGAACACCGCAAAGTTGCCGACGTGGTTGCGGAGATGCTCGCGGCGAAGGAAGCCAAAGGCAAGTCCGGACGCTACATTGCCGACCTACGCGCGCGCCTGACGCGCTTTGCCGACTCGTTCGCCGTGGACATTTCCAGCGTCACAACGCCAGACGTCCAAAGGTGGCTCGACGGCCTGAAAGTTTCGCCGCAGACGGCAAAGAATTTCCGGACGGTTCTCAACACTCTTTTCTCCTTTGCTGAGTCGCGCGGTTACATTTTCAAAGGTGGCAATCCGGTTCAGGACACGGAGGCGATTTCAACCAACGGCGGATCGGCCATCGAAATTTTCACGCCGCAGGAAATCGACGCACTCCTCAAGGCCGCGCCGCCTGAGTTTATGCCGGTTATCGCACTCGGCGCATTCGCAGGACTGCGCGCCGCGGAAGCCGAGCGTATCGAGTGGCGTGATATCGACCTGGTTGGCGGCTTTGTGCATGTCGGCGCGGACAAGGCCAAAACGCGCTCGCGCCGGCTCGTTCCGATCCTGCCGAACCTCGCGCAATGGCTCGCGCTTAGCACGAAACGCACTGGCAAAGTCTGGAAAGGCACGCCGGAAGATATCCGCGACCTGCGCGCGGCCACCGTCAAGGCGTCTGGCGTTGCCTGGAAAGACAATGGCTTACGTCATTCGTTTTGTTCCTACCGCCTGGCCGACACGCAGAACGCCGCGCAAGTCGCGCTCGAGGCCGGCAACAGCGCCGAAATGATTTTCAAACATTACCGCGAACTGGTGAAGCCGGAGGCGGCGAAGGCCTGGTTCGCAGTCGCACCGAATCAGCCGGAAAACGTGATCCAAGTAGCAAAGGCAAATCCATGAAAACTCCCACAACTGAAAAACTGGCCACCATAGCCGCGATCCTTGCGCAAACCGGTAAAGGAAGCGCGCAGGAACTTGCGGAGGCTGCAATGCAAATTTGGAAGGCAAGCGAAAATGTCATCCGCCGGCATCAACAGCAGGAGGACCCGGTTTCCGGACACAGCCTGCCGCACGTAAAGGCGTTTCCAATCACAACTGAACAAATGGTGAAGGTCCTTTTGCCAAAGCTTAAAGGCAGGACAGCAGAAGCAGCCGCGACGTTGCGCGCCTACTGCAAGGCTTTGCTGATTTCCAAATTGCAGCGTGAACCAACCGACAAGGAAGCGGAAGCTGAGTTTTCAAAGGTGCGGCGCGCACCAGTTACAGCAGCGAATTTTCAAATTGCGGCTCAGCAGTTTTTGCAGTGGCACAACCATTGGAAGC
>JBFMDG010000698.1:0-4188 GCA_040754135.1 Verrucomicrobiota bacterium | reverse complement strand
TGGCATGCCCGGTCCCGGAGGGCCGGGCGGGGGAGGAGGTCGCGGGCCCGGATTGAACCTTCAAGGCTCGGAGGGTCGCCGCAACGGCCTCGCCTCAGCCATGGGCGTGGAGTTCAACTACGTTCACGCCGATTTCGAATTCGATGGCAAGATTTTCAAAGACGCCGCCGTTCGTTATAAAGGCAATGGCACCTGGATGCAGTCGCGCGGTTCAGACAAGCGCTCGATGAAAGTGGACCTCAACGAATATGTCAAAGGCCAGAAACTCAACGGCATTTCCAAACTGAACTTTCATAATTGTGTCACGGATTCGAGTTGGATGAATGAAGTGTTGTCGCACGCCCTTTTCCGCGATGCGGGTGTGCCCGCGCCGCGCACTGCTTACGCGCGCGTCTCCATCACCGTCCCAGGCAAGTTGGAACGCAAATACACCGGACTCTATTCCATGGTCGAGAATTTGGACGACAACTTTGCCGATCGTCATTTTGGAACCAAAAAAGGCGCCATCCTCAAGCCAGTCACTCCCGCACCGTTCACCGACATGGGGGATGACTGGAAGAACTACAACCAAACCTACGATCCAAAGACCGATCTTAAACCCGAACAGAAACAGCGCGTCATTGATTTCTGCAAATTGGTCAGTCACGCCGATGACGCGACATTCGCGGCCAAAGTCGGCGACTTTGTCGAGCTGGATCAGTTCGCGCGATTCATGGCGGTGACCGTGTGGTTATCGACCCTGGACAGCATCCTGAGCGTGGGTCAAAACTACTACGTGTATTTGCATCCGCAGACGCAGAAATTTCAATTCATGCCTTGGGATCTCGATCATTCTTTCGGGCAATTCTTTCTCATGGGAAATCAGGAACAGCGCGATAACCTGAGCATTCATCGCCCCTGGCGCGGAGAGAACCGCTTCCTCGATCGCGTTTTCAAAGTGGATGCGTTCAAGCAACTCTATCTCGCGCGCTTGGCCGAATTCAGCGAGACCATTTTCCAGCCGGAACGCTTCGAAAAGCAAGTGGACGCAATTGCCGCGGCCATTCGGGACGCGGTTAAGGATGAATCGGAAGAAAAACTCGCGCGCTTCGACAAGGTGGCCGCTGGCGAAGCGGTCCCGCCCGCCGGGTTCGGCGGAGGATTCGGTGGGCCGCGGCCTGGCGGGGGCGACGCGGGCGCGCCTTCTCGTGGTCCGGCTCCTGGATTCTTCTCTCCCGCCAAACCGATCAAAGCGTTCGTCAAAGTGCGCGCGCAATCGGTGCGCGATCAACTCGCTGGCAAATCAAAGGGTGAAAGCATTCCGGAATTTGGTTTTGGGCAGCGTGGCCCCGGCGGACGCGGCGGCGATTTTGGCCCCGGCAATTTTCTCGGCGGCCCATTGATGACTTCGTTGGATGGGAACAAAGACAGCGAATTGACCCGCGCGGAAGTTGTGGATGGGTTCAAACGTTGGTTTCATTCCTGGAACACCGACAAGAGCGGAACGCTCACAGAAGAGCAATTGCGCGCCGGGATTACTCAGGAACTGACTCCTTTCCGCGGCGGGCCCGGCGGTGGCAATCCAGCGGGTGGTCCTCCTCCTCGATAATTCTATGAAAACGATCCTCATCATTTCTGCGGCCTGCCTGGCCTCGGCGCTCTTGGCCCAAGCGCCCAATAATCTCCAACGACGCGCCGGCGATGGTCCGCCGCCCGGCGATGGCCCGCCCCAATTTGGCGGCGGCCCCGGTGGTCCCGGTGGTCCTGGCGGCTTTCGCGGATTCGGGCCCATGGGGCAGGAAATGAAAGTGGTGAGCCAGTTCGATAAGGATGGCGACAAGCGCTTGAACGCGGAAGAACGCAAAGCCGCGCGTGAATTTGTTGTTAAAGAAAGAGCGTCAGGGCGTGGTCCTGGCGGTCGCGGCGGCCGAGGTGGGTTCGGCCCCGGCAACATGCTTGCCCCCCAAATGCTGTCGCAGGCCGACAAGAACTCGGATCAAAAACTCACGAAAGAGGAGTTCACCAATCTGGCCGACACCTGGTTCAACAAATTGGACAGCGCCAAGTCCGGCAAATTGAATGAAGAACAGTTCTCCGAAAATTTCAGCGATCTCCTCCCGCCACCCGGTGGGGCGCAGGGCGAACCGCCGCGCGGATTTGGTCCGGGACGTTTCATCGGACCGGCTTTGTTCACCGCGTTCGATCAAAACAAAGATGGCTCCCTCACAGGCGGCGAAATGAAGGAGACGTTTGCAAAATGGTTCGCAGATTGGGACAGCGACAAAACGGCGAGCTTGAACGAGGAGCAATTGCGCAATGGATTGATGGCTGTTTTGCCCCGCCCAAATTTCGGCGGCCCCGGCGGTCCCGGCGGCCCCGGCGGGCGCGGCCGTGAAAATCAGGAGCCGCCCAAGCCCGGGCCAAAAATCTCGCCAGAACAGGTGAAGTCCTTTCCGGATGCCCCCGTTTACGACCTGCAAGTGGTGCGCACTTTCTTCCTCGAATTCGACAACTCGGACTGGGAAAAGGAAATGGTCGATTTCAACAACACGGATGTCGAGATTCCGGCAAAGTTGATGGTGGATGGCAAAACGTTTAAAGAGGTGGGCGTTCATTTCCGCGGCATGTCGTCTTTCGGAGTGGGCGAAGGACGAAAGCGTTCGCTGAATTTGTCCCTGGATTACATTCACGAAAATCAAAACCTGGGCGGCTATCGCACGTTCAATTTGTTGAATTCACACGAAGATCCTACCTTTCTCCGCACCATCCTCTATTTGCAGATTGCGCGGGATTACCTCGCCGCCCCCAAGGCCAATTTCGTTCGCGTCGTGATCAACGGCGAAAGCTGGGGCATTTATGTAAACCAACAACAGTTCAACAAGGATTTTACAAAGGATTGGTTCAAGAGCGGCAAGGGCGCCCGCTGGAAAGTGCCCGGCAGCCCGCGTGGCGCCGGCAGCCTCGCGTACCTTGGCGACGACGTGCAAAAGTACAAAGGCATTTACGAAATCAAAACCAAAGATGATCCGAAAGATTGGGCTGATTTCATCAAGCTTTGTCGCGTCCTGAACCAGACTCCAGCGGCCGAATTGCAGAAGGAACTCGAGCCGCTGCTCGATATCGATGGGGCGCTCAAATTTCTTGCCCTCGAAAACGTGCTGATCAACAACGACGGCTATTGGATTCGCACCAGCGATTACTGCATCTATCAAGATGAGAAGCGCCGCTTCCACGTCATTCCGCACGATGCCAACGAGACGTTTGCCATGCCCGGCGGGCCTGGCGGACGCGGGGGCGGACCCGGTGGACGCGGGGGCGGCCCTGGCGCCGGAGGAGCAGGTGGAGCAGGGGGAGCAGGGGGCGGTGGCCGAGGCGGTCCCGGATTTGGCGGACCGCAATTCAACGGTGTTCAACTCGATCCTTTGGTGGCCGCCGCGGACGAAAACAAACCGCTGATTTCAAAACTGCTGGCGGTGCCGGAATTGCGCGCGCGCTATCTCGGTTATGTGCGCGATATCGCTGAAAAATGGCTCGATTGGGAGAAACTCGGGCCAGTGATTCAGCAATACCAGACGCTCATTGCCGAGGATGTGAAGGCTGACACGCGCAAACTCGATTCCACCGAAGCGTTCACTGAAAACGTCACTGAAAATATTCAAGGCGGCGGTTTCGGTCCGCGAGAAAAGATCGGCTTGAAGAACTTCGTCGAACAACGCCGCAAATATTTGCTCGGTTTGGATACGGTCAAATCGGCCCGGCTCTGATCTCAGTTGCCGAAGCACCGGCGGTACTCGAGTTCAACCTTGAAAACTCGTGGACTATCACCGCTCGAACTCGAAGCGCCGCCAACCGGTTAATCCGCGCATTGCGCTTTATGGCGCAAGGCGTGATCCACCAAAACCAGCGCCGTCATCGCCTCCACCATCGGAACCGCGCGCGGCAGCACGCACGGATCATGACGGCCTCGTCCCTTCAACGTTGTGTTTTGAAAGTGCACATCGACTGTGGGTTGATCGTGCATGACCGTCGCCACAGGCTTGAAGGCCACGCGAAAATAAATTGTTTCTCCGTTGGAAATGCCGCCTTGAATTCCTCCCGACCGGTTGCTGGTGGTGTAAACGCGTCCTCCTTTGGCTCGGAACGGATCATTATGCTGTAGCCCTGTGAGCAGCACCCCGTCGAATCCCGAACCGATATCGAATCCTTTCG
>JBFMDG010000697.1:0-4188 GCA_040754135.1 Verrucomicrobiota bacterium | reverse complement strand
GATCAGGCATTTGGGATTTTCGCCCGGGTAGGTCCGCCAAACTCGCTCGGCATTCCAACTGGATATGCGTTCGTTTATAAACCGCGAAATGCGGTCGTTCCTTTCGGCGAGCCCGGAGTGGGCAATCTTGAAATTGCCGCCATCACAGCCGCGAGCATTTCCGGTCAGGCCGTCACCCGCATCGAGCTGGACCCGGCCCGGACCTATCGTTTCGTTTTCACGGGACAGGGACCCCAATTGACCGGGCGCGTTTTCGCCAGCGACAATCTCACGCAGCCGCTCGCCACACTCACCACGCGCCACGATGCCATTGCGGCAGGCGGGGCAGGTCTGGTCGTGTTCGACCGCAATACTTTCATCAATCCTGCCGGGCCCTTCCATGCAGGCGCGACCTTTGACAATTTCAATGTGATCATTCCTCCGCCCTTGCCGGAATTGGCCATCGAATCGGCCATTCGCCTTTCCTGGCCAGGGTGGGTTTCGAATTATGTGCTCGAGAGCGCTTCGACTTTGGAGGGCCCATGGACCCTCGTGCCAGGCAGCGCCACTATGGACGGTGATCGGACCGTTCTGTTCTTGCCCGCATCCGCCCACCGGCGTTTCTACCGTTTGATTCAACCCCAACCATGAAATCGCATCCCGGAATCGCGGCCGGAGCAGCAGCGAACGACCGCGGTTCCGCAAAAAGGATCGTGCCCATGAGCACCCTCAGAGCGATGATGAAACCGCGCGCCGCCAGACCAGATCGTGGCTTCACGTTGATCGAGTTGCTGGTGGTTATTGCGATCATTGCGATTCTGACGGCGCTGCTCCTTCCGGCGCTAAACCGGGCCAAAGGTCAGGCGCATTCGGCCGCTTGCCGCAATCATCTCAAGCAGCTTCACCTGGCCTGGGTGATGTATGCCCACGATCATGGAGATCGACTCGTGCCCAATCGATTTCGGATCGTGAACGATCCGCGCGCACCGGGTGGCAGTTGGGGCGTGGGCGAGGATGGGTCGTGGGTCGTGGGGCATCCGCGGCTCGACCTCGACGCCAGCCAGTTGAAACAAGGCGCTCTCTTTCCTTACGTTCCGGCACCGCTTGTTTTCACATGTCCTGCCGACAAATCGACCGTGGTGGACCAGGGCCGGACTTATCCCGCGACGCGATCGTACAGTTTGAGTGTGTTCATGAATGGAACGCACTTCGATCCGGTGCACGAGCATTACCGCTACAAATTGGCTGGCATCGAAAAGCCGAGCCTCGTTTTCACATTTGTGGATCGCCACGAGGATGGCGGCAATCTGGCATTTCTGATCACGCCGAAGTGGCTCGGCATTTCGGAATGGGGACCGGCCAACAGCGCACCGGCCACTCGTCACAATCATGGATACAACCTCGCGTTTGCCGATGGCCATATCGATCACGTTCGCCTGGCGCTTCCGCGCAATGTCGCTTTTGGCAAACCGGGCGGCAAAGATTTGGAACGTTTGCAAAGTTGGATTCCAGCGGCGGAAAATCGTCGATAAAAAGATCACGGTCTGATTTCGCTTGGCAATCCAGCGGCCCCAGCGGCCCCAGCGGCCAATGCCGGCCTTTCCACCACGCAAACTTCCGGTTGGCATTTCGTGGCCGTCCGCGAAAGCGCGGCGCCATGCGCGTGAGATAAGCGGCACCAATCCTTTTCCGCAGGGTCATTTTCCACTTTTCCCATGGGGCTGATTGGGGATACTGAGGCGGATGGCTGTTTTGGATTACCTGCTGCTGGCGGGCATCTCCGGATTCGCCGGAGCCAGTTTTTTCTTCGCTCTGGCGGAATCGGCACTCTTCTCTCTCGGGAAATGGCGGGCGCAGCAATTGGCCGATCGCTCCCCCGCACAGGGAGCAAAGGTCGCGCAATTGCTCAGCCAGCCGCAAGATCTGCTCGGCACCATCGTGCTCGGCAACGCACTCGCCAACGCTTGTCTCATCGGCTTCACTCTCTGGTTCGGACGGCGCGAAGGCTGGTCGTGGGCCATGAGCGGCACGGTGGCGTTTTTGCTGATCCTTATCGGTTGCGAGGTGATTCCCAAAACACTCGCCGTGCGCAATGCGGAGCGCTGGTCCCTGCGCCTGGCTGGGATCATGAGCTGGCTGCAAACCATCGTGGAACCTTTGCGCCGCATCGCCCAGGGCATCAGTTCGCTCATTCTTCGCGCAGTCGTTCCCAGTTCGGTCAAGCCCTTGCCCGCGGTGACAGAACAGGAATATCAAGAGCTCATCGAAATGGCGCATCAACAGGGCACACTCGCGCAATCGGAAAAGGAAATCATTCTGCAGGTCATCCACCTCGACCGCCGCACGGTCAAGGAAGTCATGAAACCGCGATCACAAATGGCCTGCATCTCCGACGATTGCACCATTGAAGAAATGGAAGCGGCCGCGCGGCGATTCCGGCATCGGCGCCTGCCCATTTACGACGAGAGTCCGGACACGATTGTGGGCATTCTCAACACGCGGACATTTCTGCTCGATCCGACGCGTGATCTGGCCAACGCCATCGAGTTTCCATCGTTCGTTCCCGAATCGATGAACCTGTTGCAATTGCTGAAAAGTTTTCAACGGCAACAACGCGGTCTGGCCGTTGTGCTCGATGAATTTGGCGGAACCGCCGGGTTGATCACGATGGAAGACATTCTGGAAAAGGTGGTCGGCGAGCTTCACACCGATCGCGCCATTGAAGGGTACGTGCTCGAAAAAATTGCCGAAGGTCGCTGGCGCATCAGCGGCCTGGTGCGGGTCGAGGATTTCCGCCGGGAATATCCGGAAATGCCGCGCATTCCAGGCATCGATACGATGGGCGGTTTGTTCATTCATCTGCTCGGCGTCGTTCCGGCCACCGGAGAATCGACGGTCTGGGGCGGGCTCAGGCTGACGGCGAGCGCGGTGGATGAACGCCGCGTGAAAGAATTGCTCGTCGAACAGGTGCGTAAAAAAGGAGGCACCATCAAGTGAGCTTCGCCCAGCCATTCGAGGAAGGCACACCATGCTGATCTCGATTTTTCCCTACCTGATCGTGCTCGGACTTTGCCTGGCGTTGTCTTTCATCTGCTCGGGAATGGAAGCGGGTGTCTTTGCCTTGAATCGATTGCGCATCCGACAGCAGATGAAAGCCGGCCGCCGCGCGGCGCGTGTTCTTTATGGATTTCTCGAAAACACGGAGAATTTTCTCTGGACGATTTTGATCGGCAATACGCTGGGCAATTTCGTCGTCGTTCTCGTGGTTGTCGTCGGATTGCATCGGGAATTGCGTGGGTGGCTCTGGTTGCAAATCGGCCTGTTCGTTCTGCTCATTTTTTTGTTTTACGTGCTCTGTGATCTTCTGCCGAAGATGCTGTTTCGGCAGTTTCCCAACCGGCTGTGCCTGGCCATGGCGCTGCCATTCCGCGGCATTCATCTCGTGCTTTCGCCGCTGGTCCGGATTGTGGAATGGTTTTCCAGCCGGCTTTTGCAATGGACCGGCGGGAAGATTTTTTCCGGCCACCTTTTCGCCAATCGCAGCGAGTTGCGGCTTTTCATGCAGGAATCCGCGCAAAACCTGACTTCGGAAGAACGGGCCATGATCAATCGCGTCCTCGACCTGCAAAACATCACCGTGCGTTCCGTAGCCGTCGCCTGGAACCGCGCCATCTCCGTTTCCACCCAAACCCCCGCGAGTGAAGTCCTCAAACTTTTTGCCGAAAACCAATTCAGCCGCGTCCCCGTCTGCTCTTCCGACGCCGGCCCGCGCCGCGTGCTCGGCGTGGTCAGTCTCGACAGTTTGATTTACGAACCGGAAATTCCCTCCGGAAAAACCGCGGGCGATTACATGAAACCGGCCTTGTTTCTCAATGAAGATTTGCGCCTCGAAGAAGCGCTCCGGCAAATGCAACGCTCCGGCCAGCGCCTCGCCATTGTCCTCGGCCTCGACCGCAAGGAACTCGGCATCGTGGCGCTCAGTGACGTTCTCAAAACCATTTTCGGCGAGGTGGGCCACTTATGAACTTCGATACCATCATCGAAGTCAGCCTGAAAATCTTCGCCGTTCTCGCTCTCGTTTTTCTGAACGGCTTCTTTGTCGCGTCCGAATTTGCCATCGTAAAAATCCGCGACACCCAGCTCGATCCTTTCGTCGTCAAAGGCCAGCGCCGCGCCCGCATCGCCCGCATGGTGGTGCGCAACCTGGAC
>JBFMDG010000696.1:0-4193 GCA_040754135.1 Verrucomicrobiota bacterium | reverse complement strand
GTTTCGCCACATCGAATTCCTCGATGAAGAGCGTCATCTTGCCGGCTTCGATTTTCGAGAGATCGAGAATGTCATTCACCAGTCCAAGCTGATGACGCGCCGCGGCATTGATCTTTTCCAAATCGGGAATGACCTCGTTCACACCCAAATCGGTGAGTTCCTCCTGCACGATTTCCGAGTAGCCGATGATGGCGTTGAGCGGTGTGCGCAATTCGTGGGACATGCTGGCGAGGAATTGCGATTTGGCCGCATTCGCGGTATCGGCCATTTGTTTGGCCTCTTCCGCTGCACGCCGAGCTGATTCGAGCTGAGCGTTTTTGATCTCAAGGGTTGCCCGCGCCGCGCGTTCCTGGCTGAGCAACTGTTCACGCAGTTCTTGGGTTTCGCGTTTTCGCTTCAGGACAAGTGACCGCGCGAGGAGCGACCATACGAGTAATCCGGCGATGCCCGCTCCGCCGGGGACGATAATCCAGGCGTTGGCGTACCACGGAGGGACTACTTCCACGTGCAACAAACTCGCTGGTGAATAATTCAAGTCGCGATCCATGTAACGCACCGCCAGCGTGTAGCGACCGACGCGATCAAAAACATGATCGAACGGTTGCTCGCCGACTGGTCCCAGCCACTCGGAGATTGTCGCCACGTCGGTGACGGACCGAATGCCATCGAGAATCTGGTAACGATACTGTCGTCGGGCTGGAACAGTGTAGAAATCAGCGGAAGAGAACGCGAGCGTCACCCGCCGATCAACCAGAAAACGCGGCTCACCCACGGAGTTCAATTCCAGGCGGTCCGCCTTGTAGGCGATAGACGGCGCAATGGGCATCACTTTCCGGGGGCGATAACGCGTCAATCCGGCGTCGGTGCCAATCCACATAGAGCCGTCGTGATCTTCCTCGAGACTTGAAATGAGATTGCAGTTCAAGCCGTCGTCTTTGTCGATGGTGGACCACGAGCGCCCATCGTATCGGACCACTGAACCGGCGATCATGCCAATCCAAAGCGTTCCCTTCGAATCCTCGAAAATTCGGCTGACCGTCGGTGTCGGCAGGTGTGAATTCAGATCGTTGAATGCTCGGAAAATTCCATTCTCGTAAATGGTCAAGCCCTTGAAGGTACCGAGGAGCACGCGGCCCGTGCGGTCGCTCACCACGTGAAAGATTGAATCCGATGTCAGCCCATCCTTTTCCCTGAACACGCCAAACATCTTGCCGTCAGGCGCCGGCTCAGCGGGATCGTGCAGCGAAAGACCGCCTTTGGCCAAGTCCGACGGCGCCCAGACTCGCCCAAGCCCATCCGCATGCACGGTGGCCGGAACGTTGTCCACCATGCCGTCGCTGGCGCCAAACCGCTTCAATGCGTCGCCGTCATACCGAAACAAGCCATTGTTGCATGCCGCCCAGAATATGCCGTTGGCGTCGAGGGAAAGGCCTTTCACGAAGTTCTCATTTCTCCCGCCCGGAAAGCGAACGACGGAGAATCTGGTTCCATTGTAATGCACCAATCCAGCCCCAAGGGTCCCGAACCAGAGATCTCCATTGGAACCGAACTGCAGCCTCGTAGGAACTTCGACCGGCAATTCCCCTTCACCTTGCAACCGCTCGAAGCCGCGCTCTGTCAGACGCAGCACGCCGCTGGGCCGCATGGCTTCTCGCGCGAGTGTGCCTTGTCCGGTGGAGACATAAAGGGTGCCGTCCGGCGCCCGTTTGACGTCGTTGACGAAGTCACTCGGCAAACCATCCGCACGGGTGAATGTGATCATGGTGTGCTCGTCGAGTCTCCCGACGCCGCCGCCCCATTCGCCGAACCAGGGATGCCCTTCCGGATCGAATTCGATGGCGAACGGCCGGGTCAATGCGTCCTTCCCTCCGTAGTTGATCCAGGTTTTGCCGTTGAACCGCCATGCACCGCCGCCATCACTGCCAAACCAGAAATCGCCATTGGGAGCGCGGTTGGGACCGCTTAAGCCAACGATCGATTTGATGCCAGACAAGTCAAACTGCACCCCGGAAAAACTTCGGCCATCGTAGCGCGTCGCCGCCTGACTCCCCATGAACCAAACTGTGCCGTCCAGGTCGGAGCTGATGCGAAAGACGCCTGACTCCGCCAGACCGTCCGCGACGGTGATGGCTTGAAAGCGTTCGCCGGCGAGACGCGCTGCGCCCTCCAACGTTCCCACCCACAACGTTCCGTCCTGCGTTTCATGAAGGCGAAATGCGTCGTTGCTGGGCAGCCCGTTTGTGGTCGTGAACAGGGTGAACCTCGCCTGTTCCGGATCGCCTTCCCCGTCCAATCGGGCGACACCCTTATCCATCGCCACCCAAAGCTTTCCGCGGTGATCGCGCAAGAGATGACGGAAACCCCCGACGGGCAGTCCATGGTTAGTTGAATAGGTTGTCGCACGCCAGCGATTCTCCGGCAGTTCCTCAAACCGCACAATTTGACTTTGATTGAATGCTGCCGAGACGCCGTTGGTTTCGCCGCAGATGGCGTCCACCAGCGCATTGGTGATGCCCAATTCCGAAAGTGTCAGGTTCTTGAATTCGCGGCCGTCAAAACGTGAGAGCCGCCGCTGATACGCGGTGAACCAGACACGACCTTGCGGGTCAAACGAGATCATGCTCACCCAGTTCTGCGCCAATCCATCGCGCTCGCTCCATTTGCGGAGACCTTTCTTGAACGGCGCCATTCGCATTTCGACGCGAGGCGGCGCAACATTTGTGGCCGTCATGACATCTTCCAGAAGAACCGTTCCTGAATGGTAAACGAAGTCGCGCGCGGAGTGCGCGCGCAGCCGATATTCTCCCGGGGCCACACCTACGAAACGAAACCGTCCATCCGAATCACTCAGCGCCCACCCAGCCACGGTGAAGGAGTCGGACGAAACAGCCGAGGACGAAGGCTTTACCAGTTCGAGCACGACGTGCGGCAACGGACTCTCATCGAACGCCAGAGTTACTCCAGAGAGCTGCACGGCCGATCGAAGTTTGAGGTCCTGATTCACCGGGCCTCCAGAACCTAACACGACCTCTGCGCGCGCCCCCCATTCGCCCTTCACCGCCGCCAACCTGACCTGTCGCGTCGGAGCGGCAACAGCGAAGTGGAACGCACCGTCCGAGCCGGTCCGCCGAACGGCGATTTCCTTCCCGTCAGAAAACAAACGCACGTCCACATCGGTCTCGGGTTGTCCAGCAGGACTCAAAACGCGTCCGGCAAGGCGCGTGAATGCAGCCAGTTCCTCGCGGCGAGACAGCGGCGTTTCGACCACACGTGCATTGCCAAGCAATCGCCCATGATATGCGCCAGGCCCAGCGTCGCGGGCGTCGCCCGAGTCGAAATTCCATTCGCCGACGAGGTTTGGATCTTGGGGATCGGGCCGGCGAAACATGAATGCTCGGATCTGCTCCTCCGTCCGCGCCATTCGCCAGACACGGACCTCATCGATGAACCCGTGCAAGTCGCCGTCGAAAGCCGTGGCACCTCGGTAATTTGAGCGGCCGAGATAATTCGTGGCTCCAGTGCCGATGGTGCTGAAGCTGCCGGTAAAATTGTTACTCGCCACCAGCGTACCGTTCAGAAAAAGCTTCATGCCCTGGGGCCCGGAAACCGCGCTAATGTGAACCCAGGAATTGGTGCGCAACACCCCCAGGACATCCAGTGTTTGGTTTGGCGCCGGCGCTTTCGGTTTGATGACAAAAACCAAATCGCTGCTCCGCTCGCGGTTTTCGACTTCCATCTCATTGGCCATCGTGCCGAAGTCGAAGAACCGCGACCAATAACCAAAGGATTTCCACATCACCCAACCTTCCACAGTGGCTTCCGTCAGTTCGTTAAAGATGTTCGGCGGGAGCAGAACACAGCTATTGGTTCCATCCAGTTCGAGGACGCGATTGGGCAGAGAAGCGGGTTGAGAGTAAATCGCAGTAGATAGTTGAGCGAAGATGAACGCCAGCCAACAAGCGATTCGAACCATCTGTAGTTTGTAATTGCCCATGCTCAATTCTCAATCCCTGCTCGGCTCTGCTTGCGCCGGCAATGTCACGATGAACAAACTCTCGACGGCCAAGTGATACCACCGGCCCGGTTTCAACTGCAGGGTTGTGGGATAAATGAGCGGCTCGCTTCGACGCGGAGTTCGGAGCAAGACGCGAAATTCACTCGCCGCGGGCGCCTGGTCCAGCCAAAGCACCAGT
>JBFMDG010000695.1:0-4194 GCA_040754135.1 Verrucomicrobiota bacterium | reverse complement strand
GCCGCCTCAAAGCGGACGCTCAAATTGGCGATGAAGTCGAGGTCGAAGTCACCCCGGCGAATTTCGGCCGGATTGCCTCGCAGAATGCCAAACAGGCCTTGATGCAACACATTCGGCGGGCTGAAAAGGAATTGATTTTTACCGAGTTCAAGGATCGCACCGGGGATATCGTCAGCGGCACGGTGCGAAGATTTGATCGTTCGGATGTGAGCGTCGATTTGGGGAAATACGAGGCATTGCTACCCAATCGCGAGCGTGTGCCGACCGAGGAATACCAGATCGGGGAGCGGATCCGATGTTATGTGAAAGCGGTCGATAGCACCGCCCATGGCCCAGAGATCATCTTATCGCGGGCGGATCCGCAATTTGTGGTCAAGTTATTCCAGTTGGAAGTGTCCGAAATCAGCGACGGCACCATTGAGATCAAAGGGATTGCGCGTGAACCCGGTTTCCGAACGAAACTGGCGGTTTGGTCGCGCGATGAAAAGGTGGATCCGGTGGGAGCGTGCGTTGGCTTGAGGGGCCAGCGGGTGAAAAACATTGTGCGCGAGCTCAATAACGAGAAGGTGGATATCATCAAGTGGGATCCGAACATTCGGAACTACATCACCAACGCGTTAGCGCCCGCGAAACTGAAGGCGTTCGAAATCGACGAAGCGAACAAGCGCGTCAAGATACTGGTGAGTGAAGACCAGTTATCGTTGGCCATTGGCAAACGGGGTCAGAACGCGCGGCTCACTTCGAAATTGACCGGGTGGCATGTGGATATTGAACCCGAGCATGTCGCCACGATGGGCTTCGAAGAAAAAGTTGCCCAAGCGGTCGAAGCGGTGGCTTCCATTCCTGGCATTACGCGGGAGCAAGCCGACATTCTGGTTCATCATGGCCTGAAAAGCCTGGAAGACTTATTACAGGCCGAGGTAAGTGACCTGGCCGAAATCCCGGAGCTCGCTGAGCAAGCCGAAGCGATCATGCAGGCCGTAAAAGCCGAGCATGGCCGCCGAACTTACGGCGCGGGTGGCGAAGCCTCAGCCGCCTGATATGGAAACGCTAGTCGCAACGTCGCCATGTTAAGCGCATGAAGACTTTGTGGTACATTTGGCCGGAAGAAAAACATTATGCCCGTTCGTATTTACGATATTGCAAAGAAACTTGGAATCGAAAGCAAGGAAGTCCTTGCCAAGGCCAAGGAGCTGGGCATAACTGCCGCGAAAGTTCCATCGAGTTCGCTCGATAAAATCACCGCCGAATACCTCGAACAACAGTTCGGGCCTATCATCGCAAAAAAGGCCGAGCCACCTCCAGCTCCGCCCGAACCGATTGTTCTCGTCACCGAAGCGCCACCGCCCCCACCGCCAGAAATTGTTCCCGAACCGCCGCCAGTTATCGAACAACCTGCTGAACCAGCGGCACCCGTCGCGGAAGCACCGCCTGCCCCTGCACCGGAAGCGGTTCCAGCCCCCATCGCTCAAGCTCCTGTGCAAGAGGAGCCGCCTCCGCCAGTGACCGAAGTCAAGCCCGCGCCGGTCGAACCGGCCGCCCCGCCACCGCCGCCGCCGCCTCCTCCTCCGCCACCCACGCCGCAGGTTGGAGATAAAGTGGGTTTTATCAAACTGCCAGTGAAACCTGCGCCGCGCCCCGGCGACAAAGTCGGCTCCGTTAAACTTCCGCCGCGTCCTCCGGGCCGGCCGGAACCGGCCCGCGGTGGACGGCCCGAATTCCGAGATGGTCGGGGCGGTCAACAACAGCGTTACACCGGCGCTCCGGCCCCGCGAAGCCAGCCGCCCGGCCCCAAGGCCGAACCGATCAAGCCAGCGACGCCCTCCGAACCGAAATTCGTTCCCCCAGCCACCGGCGAGCTGATTTCTCTCAAGCCTCCGATCATCGTGCGAGATTTGGCGGAGCAGCTGAAAAAGAAGCCGTTTCAGCTGATTGCCGACCTGATGCACCTGAATGTGTTCGCGAACGTGAACCAGGCCATTGACGAGCTCACCGCTCAAAAACTTTGCGCCAAATACGGGTTCCGATTCGAAGTTGAAAAACGCGAACGCGGCGCCGGTGTCGTTCATGCCCCGGTCAAAAAAGTCGAAGTCGATGTCGATGACAAACCAGAGGAATTGAAGCCGCGGGCCCCTGTGGTCACGATCATGGGCCACGTTGATCATGGCAAAACCACTTTGCTCGACGTGATTCGGAAATCGAATGTCGCCGCAGGTGAAGCGGGCGGAATCACGCAGCATATCGGCGCTTACACCATTTCCATTCCGCACCCGGAACGTCCTGAAGATCTTCAACAGATCACGTTTTTGGATACACCAGGTCACGCGGCCTTCAGTTCCATGCGCGCACGCGGCGCCAACGTGACGGACATTGTCATTTTGGTGGTGGCGGCCAATGACGGGGTCATGCCGCAGACGCTTGAAGCATTGAGCCATGCGCAGGCGGCCAAAGTGCCAATCATTGTGGCGGTCAATAAATGCGATCACCCCAACGCCAATCAAATGCGAGTGCGGCAGCAGTTGCAGGACAAAGGTCTCGTTCCAGAAGAATGGGGCGGCCAGACGATTTTCGTGGATGTCTCGGCGCTCACGAAACAGGGCGTGGACAAGCTCCTCGAGATGATTGTGCTCCAGTCGGAAATCATGGAGTTGAAGGCCAATCCCACTCGACGCGCCAAAGGCAATGTCATCGAATCCGGCCTCGAACCCGGCGGGCCCACCGCCACGGTCCTCGTGCGCAAAGGCACTTTGCATGTCGGCGACACGGTCATCGCCGGCCAATTCTATGGAAAAGTTCGGGCTCTCATTAACGAAGAAGGCAAACGGCTCAAGGAAGCCGCGCCTTCCGTCGCAGTGAAGGTGCTCGGTTTGAATGGAGTTCCGGAAGCCGGCCTCGAATTCAGCGTCGTTGAAAACGAAAAGGCCGCTCGGGAAATTTGCGAGGAACGCACCATGACCTCGCGCGAGCAGGAAAAAGAAAAGCGCCCCAAGATCACGCTCGAAAACCTCTTCGACACGCTCGCCACCGAATCCGCCAAAGTGCTCAAGATCGTCGTCAAAGCCGATACCCAGGGCTCGGTCGAAGCCATTGTCGAAGCGCTCAAGAAAATCGAATCAACCAAAGTTTCCCTCGAAATCATTCACAGCGCGGTCGGAACGATTACCGAGTCGGATGTGCTGTTGGCCTCTGCATCGAAGGCGATCATTCTCGGGTTCCACACGCGCATTGATGTGGGCGTGTCGGACGTGGCCAAACGCGAAGGGGTTCAAATCAAACTTTACGCGATCATTTACGAGTTGATTGATCAGGTGAAGGAAGCCATGGCCGGTTTGCTCGATCCATTGCTCAAGGAAGTGGTCATCGGCTCGGCCGACGTGCGCAAGGTGTTCACCCTTTCCAAAGGCGGAAATGTCGCCGGCTGCGTCGTGTCGAATGGCCGGATTGTCAAAGGCAAGATGCGCGTCTTGCGCCGCAAAGGCTTGATTTACGAAGGCGTGTCGTTGTCCTTGCGCCGATTCCAGGATGAAGTCAACGAAGTGCGCGCCGGCATGGAATGCGGCATTCGCCTCGATGGCTTCAATGACTTTCAAGTGGGCGACACGATCGAGTGTTACACGATCGAAAAGGTCGCGCAAAAACTCTGAACGGATTTTCATGAAAACAAGGGCGGCAGACGGGGAGGAACAGGCAAATCAACGGCACGCGGGCCAGTCAGCCCCGCGCCGATGCCCATGCCGCCGTTCAGGGCTCTCCCGTTCGACCAGACTCTTTCAACCTTCAACTCTTTCAGACCATGCAATCGATGCGAATGGAACGGGTTCGGGAATTATTGAAACGCCAGCTCGGCGAAGTGATCCGCCGCGAATTCCCCGTCAGCGATGTCGGCGTCATCACCGTCAATGATGTCGGCGTGGCCAAAGATCTCCAATCCGCAACGGTCTATGTCGGCCTGGTCGGCACCGAAGACCAGCGCAAACGCGCCTTCGATCAATTGCAGAAGGAACGCAAACGCATCCAAAACCTCGTCGGACGCGCCGTCGTCCTGAAGTACACTCCCCAGCTCAAATTTGTCATCGATGAATCGGTCACTCGCGGCAATCGCGTCCTCGCCATACTCGACGAAATCGAACGGACCACTCCGCCTCATGAAGGCTCATCCGAAGATCATTAACCGGATTTTGGGAGTCATCCGGG